>NZ_JBLMKT010000073.1:0-36214 GCF_047779955.1 Streptomyces lothianensis
GCCGTCCGGTGACACCCACCGCAGACTCAGTGACATCTCCACACAGATTCACAGCGGCGGATGGATCGCAGCGCTCCGCGCTGCTGGCCGGCGACTCCGTCGCCGGTGTGGCCAACTCCGTTGGCCACGGCTCGAATTGCTCCGCAATTCGGCCTGCAGAAATTCGCTCCGCGAATTTCTGGGGCTGGCTACGGGACAGGATACGGTCTGTCTGGGCAGGGCTTCAATCTGAACGAATATTCGGTTCTTTGGCCCCTGGCAAACTCAATAACCCGTCAATTTCTTTATAGAGCAACGGAGTTGAGAATATCCCTGCGCGAATTCTATCTCAGGGTACTTCATTTCCTGGTCCCCTACTCGGCCCCAATTGATAGTGCGACAAGCAGGTCTGGATGAAGCATCGGTCTCTGCGGAGTCGAAGCGGTGTCCAGCAGACGCCGCCCCGTGAGATCAGCCAGGAGGTCCTCGCCGACCGAAGCAAGTGGACGGCGGGGATCTAGGTGATGCTGCAGGCTCTCCACGACGGGGACCGCCTGGCCGTGCGGCAGGGCGATGTCGGCCGGCGGACCGATCACGGTGAGCAGATCGGCACGTTGATGCGGGCTCAACAGGCCTGACCGAGGGACGAGTTGAAGGTTCCCTTCGATGGGTGGGCGATGTTGGTCGGTCGATGCGGGTGGCGAGGTGGCATCCGCCCTCGGACGGGTGCAGCGGGCGCGGTGGTGCCAGTCGGGGCCGGGCTGAAGAAGGCCGAGGGTGCTCTTCCGGCTGAGGCTGTGGCTCGTCAGGGGTTCAGGTCAAGGGTGCGGGCCGAGTGCCGGGCCCACGTATCCGGGGCGGTCGTGGCGATCACTGCGCCGTCGGGGCGCTCCAGGCTCGGCTGGGACGCGTACAGTGTCCCTCCCCTCGTAGCGTGGAGCCCGTGATTGCAGGGGAAGTTGAGGTTCATGGGGTCCAAGCAACGGACGTATACGCCCGAGTTTCGCGAGGGGGCTGTACGCATAGTGATCGAGACCGGGAGGCCGATCCCGGAGGTCGCCGAGGAGCTCGGCATCCACTCGGGCACGCTGCATAGCTGGGTGTCGCGGTGGCGGCGCAACGGTTCGACGTCGTCGGACCGGCCCGTGACCGACGCGGCCGGCGGGAGCCGGTTGCGGGAGTCCGAACGCGCTGAGCTGGAACGTCTACGCCGCGAGATGGGCGAGAAGAACAAGCGGATACGGGAGCTGGAGATGGAACGTGATGTCTTCAAGCGATGCATGGCCCTCTGGGTGAAGTGACCGAGTCCGATCCCGCGGCCGTGGCCGCGTTCATCGGTAACCAGAGGGCCGAGTACAAGATCCCGCACCGCGTCTCCTGCCGGGTGGTGGGAGTGTCGGAGTCCTGGTTCTACAAGTGGCGGGGCAAGCCCACCACCGCACGTCAGGTGCGGCGCGGGGAGCTGATCGCCGCGATCAGGAAGATCTTCGCCGCTTCCGGGGGCACCTACGGCTCCCCGAAGGTCTGGATCATGCTGGTGCGACGCGGCTGGCGGGTGTCGGTGAACACCGTCGCGAAGCTGATGGCCGAACTCGGCCTGGCCGGACGCAAGGTCCGTCGGCGGCGCGGGCTGACCAGGCCGGGCAAGCGGCCCGCGTTCCCGGACTTCGTGCGCCGTGACTTCTCCGCGACCGCCCCCAACCAGGTATGGACGGGGGACATGACCGAGATCGTCACCAGCGAGGGCAAGCTGTACTTGGCCTGCGTGATTGATCTCTTCTCGCGCCGTCTGCTCGGCTACGCGATGGGGCCACGGCACGACGCCGAGCTCGTCGTTGCCTCGTTGAACATGGCCGCGGCCACCCGCGGCGGCGACGTCAAGGGCGTGATCTTCCACAGCGACAGAGGGTCGGAATACCAGTCCCGGCGCTGCCGCCGCGCCTGCCGCCGCCTGGGCGTGACTCAGTCCATGGGCAGAGTCGGATCGTGTTTCGACAACGCCGTCAGCGAGGCGTTCCACAGCGTGCTCAAGGTCGAGTACGTCTACCGGCACTCCTTCGCCACCCGCACCGAGGCCAGGCTGAGGATCGCGACCTGGATCACCGGCTTCTACAACACCCGTCGGCTACACAGCGTATGCGGGTACCAGAGCCCGATCGACTACGAACGAGACCACCAGGCCGACCCCGCCGTGGAGTTTGTGCCTGACCGGCTGCCTTGTCGCCGGGTTCGCCGCCTACGCGATCGGCATCGACCGCCCCTACTGGGCGATCGTCACCGCCTGCGCCCTCTACCGGGGAAACACCACGATCGTGTGGCAACGCGCCCTGCTGCGCACCGCGGGCACCTGCGGCGGCGTCCTGATCTACGCGGCCGTCGCCCCGCTCGCCCATGTCAACCAGGTCTGGCTCGTCGTCCTCACCCTGGCCGCCGGATTCGGCATCGAGTCCTTCGTCAGCCGCAACTACGCCGTCGGTATCCTCTTCGTCGCCCCCATGGCCCTGCTCATGGCCAACTTCCCCGGACCACAGAACACCCGCGACCTCATCAACGCCCGTGCCGCCGACCCCCTCGTCGGCGCCGTCATCGGCGTCGCCGCCGCCTTCCTGATCACCAACCGCCGCGCCGTCCGCCACGTCGCCCGGGCCCAGGACTCGGCCCGCGCCGCAATCAAGAGCACCCGCACCGCACTGGCCGCAGGCGCCCACGGCGCCGACCTCATCGCCACCCGCAACCACCTCGGCCACGCCCTGACCGCCCTGTCCACGGCCGCCGACGACGCCGCCGGTGAATGGCGCGCCCCGGCCGTCCCACCGGAAGAGGTCACGGCCACCCTCCGCGAGGGCCGGCGCGTCCTCGCCGACACCATGCGCCCCCTCCCCACAGCCCCCGCGCCCCCCACCTGAGAGAAGCGTCACGACAGGGAGCGGGCCGGGAGACCGGCCCTCGGAACTGTGGCCCGTCCGGTCCCGAGGACGGCTTTCAAACCCGCGTTCCGCGTAAGCTTGATATTTAGCATTGCTCCCGTTTTGCGCGAAGATACTCTGTTCGAGTTTCGAGGCGCTTCACCGTCTTCCCTGGCTTGGTACGGCTATCTGCCTTCGGTCAGGCGGAGTTGTTCGTGGTCCAGGTGAGCCAGCTGGCGTTGGAGATCGTCGTCCCCGATGCGTCCGGTGTCGCGGAGTTCCAGGACGGCGGCGCGCTGCTTCTCCAGGAGCGCCAGGCGCAGGGCGGCCTCGTGAGTGTGACGGCGCAGCGCGGGGTCGTCGGCCACGCCGTGGTGGCGGGCGTGCAGGGCGCTCACATGCTGCTCGTACTCCTGGCGCAGACGGGCGATGACGGCTGGGTCGGTGCCGAGCGCGGTGGCGGTGCCGGGGAGCGCGCTGAGCGCGGCTTGGGCCGTGGTGGTTGCGGCCAGGTGGTGTTCGGCCGCCGCGCCTTCGTCCTGTGGCGGGCCGGCCCGGCGGGCGAGGGCGGGCAGGACCAGGCCCTGCCCGACAAGGGTGGCCAGGACCACTCCGGTGGTGACGAAGTTGACGGCGGTCCGGTCGGGGAAGGCCGCCCCCGAGCCGATGGTCTGGGGCACGGCGAGAGCGGCGGCCAGGGAGACGCCGCCGCGGAATCCGGCCAGGCCCATCACCGTGCGCGAGCGCAGGCCGAGGATGTCACGGTCGGCGTGGAACAGATGCGCCAGGCCGGCCGTGGCGTAGAGGAAGGCGTAGCGGACGGCGATCAGCGTGCCCGTGAGCGCGGCGATCGTGGCCAGGGCGATCGGCAGCGCGGTGCCCGGCAGGTCACCGGCGGCCGACCACAGTTCTTGCCCGACCAGGACGAACAGGGCGCCGTTGAGGAGGTAGGAGGTGAGTTCGCCGTACTGGCGGCGCATCAGGCGGGCGGCCGGCTGTTCGGCACGCGGGGCGAGCTGACCGGCCATCAGCCCGGCGACGACGACGGCCAGTACACCGGAGGCGTCGATCGCCTCGGCGAGAAGATAGGCGGCGAACGGGCACACCAGGGTGACGGTGTTGTCGATGAGCGGGTCGTTCAGCCGCCGGCAGCTGAGGTAGGTCAGCCAGCCGACCAGCGCGCCGGCGGCTGCCCCGCCCGCGTAGGACAGCGCGAACAGGCCGGTGACGTGCCAGGCACCGAGGTGATCGGAGCCGACCGTGACGGCGACCGCGAGTCCGTAGACAACCAGCGCGGTGCCATCGTTGATCAGGCTCTCGGCGCGCAGCACGGTCACGTCGCGGCGGGGCAGCAGCCGGGCGACGACCCCGACGGCGGTGGCGTCGGTGGGGGCCAGCGCCCCGCCCAGTACCCAGGAGACCCCCCACGGCAGGCCGAGCGCGTGGGCGACGACGGCGACAGCCGCCGCGGTGAGCAGGACCAGAACGGTGGCGGCGAGCACGATCGCGCGCAGGTCCTTGCGGATCTCGCGCAGGGAGACCGTCAGACTCTCGTAGAACAGCAGGGCGGGCAGAAACAGCAGCAGCACGGCTTCCGGCGGCAGGTCCACCTGCCGCAGGGCGGGTACCGCGCCGAGGGCGATGCCCGCCGCCACCAGGACCACGGGCGGTGCGATGCGCCAGCGTCCGGCCAGCAGGTTGCCCGCCGCGACGGCGGCCACGACGGCGACCGCGAAGAGCAGATCCCGCACCCGTCCTCCTCCTTCACCGGCGTCCCTCCCGTACCGCCCGGCCTGCTGCGCACATCATCACGGCCTTTCGCGGGGCGGGCGAGGCGGTTCACCCGAACGGCCGCGGCCCGCCCGCGGTGAACCGCCGTGCCCTCGCCCGCTGCCGCCGGGGCCGGCGAGGCGCGCGTGAGCGCGATCGACATGCCGAGTGGCCAAGGCGGCGGCAGGCTGTACAGCGGGCCGCGAGGCGTCGAGCACACCCCGGGGGTCCGCACCCGGCCGATCGGCTCGACCGATGGCCCCGAGGCCGCGACGGCTCCGCCGCCGCGGTTTCCTACCGCATGCGACTCCGGTCGCCTCGCTCTCACAAGGACCAACGCATGACCGATTCAGCCAATATCGCCCTGGTCCGGCGCATGTTCGACGCGAAGATCACACCGGAGACGATCCGGGAAGTCCTCGCCCACGACGTCGTCTGGGACATCACCCCCGGATTCCCCTACGGCGGTGTCTACCACGGGGCCGACAGCGTGATCACCGACTTCTTCGGCCGTTTCGGACCTCTGTTCTCCGCCTTCATGGGGCATGCCGAGTCCTGCTACGAGGACGGCGAGGGCCATGTGTTCGTCCGCGGCGCCTACCGCGTCACGGGCAAGGACAGCGGCAAGGACGCGGCCGTACGCCTGCTGCACATGTGGACCGTGCGCGACGGCCGGGTCACGGAGATGTTCCAGAGCGCCGACAGCGCCGACCTCCAGCGCGCCCTCGCCGGCTGACTCCACCCCCACCACCCCACGCAACACCGCCCACCACACCACGCAACGCGCAAGAGGAGCTGAGGAACCCGTCATGAGCGACACCCAGAACGCGATCCACTGGCCCGAGAAGTACCTGCCGGGCACCACCGACAACTTCGTCTCCAACGAGGTCATCGTCCAGGGCCTGTCGTACAAGGACATCTGGCCGCTGCTCGCGGACGCCTCGAAGTGGACCTCGTACTACGACAACGCCACCGACCCGACCTTTCCCGACGGCGGCGGACCGCTGCTCACCCAGGGCACGGCCTTCTCCTTCGGCACCTTCGGCTTCCCGCCGCTGTCCGCCGAGGTCGTCGAGTACGCCGAGCCGGGCGATGCCAGCCCCGGCCGGCTGTCCTGGACCGCCAAGCAGGACGGCAGCCCAGAGGAGAAACTCGACGTGCAGCACTGCTGGCTGGTCGAGGACCTGCCCGGCGGGCGCGTGCGGATCCTGACCCAGGAGTCCCAGATCGGCAAACCCGCGGCCGACCTCGCCACGCAGCTGCCCAACCCCATGCTCAACGGCCACCAGTCCTGGCTGGACGGTGTCGTTCGCGCGGCCAAGGCAGCCAAGCAGGGCTCATAGTCCACTAACGCGGCTTTGCCGTCGGTCTCTCCCGGCCGACGGCAAAGCCGCTCGCCCCCAGCGAAGGCAGCATTCCCTTCCTGTCGCCGGCCTGTCGGCCCCGACCCTCAGCCCCACCACGCCGGCCGGAGGACACGACGAAGGAATCGTGCCGCGTACGCGGCACGGGCACCGGGCAGGGCGTCACCGCTGACGCGGTGGCAGGCGCCGCGTCCCTGAAGGCCGCCAGAAGGTGGGGGCTGGCAAGCCCGCCGACCCGACGGCAGCGGATCGGCGGGCGCGTCGTCGTGGCTCCGCTCGCGGCGAGCGGCGCCACATCCTGTGCCGTCCGGCTCGCGGCCGGGCCCGGAAGCGCGCGGTGGCCGACGGCAAAAGGCGAAGCACGCTGACCGGTGCACGCACCGCCGACGTGCCGCGCGTGATGACGGCACCGGCCTCTCCCGGCCAGGGGCACGGCAGTCGGACATGCGCGCCTTACCGGCCGCCGGCCGCCGCCTCTGGCAGTGTCACCCCCAGTTCGTCGGCCCGGTCGGTCAGCTGACTCCAGGCCTTCGGCGCCACCGGGATGCCGCTTCCCGCCCGCTCGGCCGCCAGGGCCGCGCTGCGTTCACCGGGGTAGAAGATTCCGTCCGCGGCGTTCGCCGGCGGGAGCGACTTGAGGGTGGCCAGGGTGGCGTCGACCTGTGCGGTGAAGGCTTCGGCGCCGCCGAAGGCCGCCGGGTCGAGGGCGATGAGGAGGGCGTTCTGACGGTGCTTGCGGCCCGCGGGATCGTCGGAGTGGAAGGAGGCGAAGATCGGGTCGCCGACCAGCACACCGGTGAGGAGTTCGAAGGCCAGTGACATGCCGGACCCCTTGGCTCCGCCGAGCGGCAGCGGCATGGCCGCGAGGGCCGGGTCGGTGGTGGGGGTGCCGTCCTCGGTGGCGGCGGCCCCGGGCGGCAGCGGGGCGCCACTCGCCTTGGCCTGGCGGATCTTGCCGAGGGCCATGGTGGCGGTGGCCATGTCGAGGAGCAGGGGGGCGCGTTCACCGGCCGGCACGGCGATGGCCAGCGGGCTGGTGGCCACGGCCGCCCCCTTGACACCGGTATAGCCCATGTTGGGCATGCCCGCGACGAAGCCGATGCCGATCAGCCCCTGTTGGGCGATTTTCGAGACGTAGTAGCCGATGGCCCCGGTGTGCACGGTACGGCGTACGCCGACCGCGGCGAGCCCGTTCACCGTGGCGCGCCGGACCGCTTCCTGAGCGGCCGCGGTCAGGGCGACCGGGCCGGGCGCGCGATCGGCGTCCAGGACGGCCGCGGCAGCGGTGGTGGCTTCGACCTTGATCTCGGGCCGGGGGTTGGCGATGCCCTTGGCGAGAAGGTCGAGGTAGGCGGGGACGCGGGCGATGCCGTGGGAGTCGATGCCGCGGCCCGCGGCCCAGACGAAGACATCGGCGGTGGTACGGGCGTGGTCGGGGCTCAGGCCTCCCCTTTCGAGCAGGGAGGCGGCGAACGTACGCAGATCGTCGACGCGGACGAGAACCTTGCCGGGTTTGGCTTGCGGGATGTCGGTCATGGTGCTGGTGGTCTCCTGAGGGCGCAATGGGCTGAGCGGCGGTGGAGGCGATGGGCCGAGCGAGTGGGGCCGCCTGCTTCAGTCCCTGGTCGAGGTCGGGTTCGGCGGAGCGTCAGCGGGTGACGAGCACGTCGACGACAGCGGTGGTCCCCGCCGCCACGGCCTTGAGCGCGCGCTCAAGGGCGGGGGCGAGATCGCCGGGTGTGTCGACGGTCTCGGCGTGCAGGCCGAAGGGCGCGGCGAACGATGCGAGGCGGGGCAGCCGTTGCAGATCGGTGCCGAGCCATTCGCCGGTCTGGGCGGCCGCGCCGTCGGGGTAGAAGCGGCGGTGGTTGAGGTTCATCGACTTGTAGACGCGATTGTTGAACACCACGATCAGCACGGGGAGTTCATAGGCCCTGGAGGCGTCGTACGACGGGATCACCGGGTTGTACGTGAACGCGCCGTCGCCGATCGTCAGCACCACCGGGCGCTGCTTGGCCGCGAGCTTGACGCCGAGGGCCACCGCGATGCCCTGGCCGAGACCGCCTTGGACGTAGAAGTACGAGTCGGGGCCGGACGTCTTGAGATGTCGTTTGACCACGCGGCTGTGGGTGATGGTCTCGTCGACCACGATCGGGTCCTGGCCGTCGAGCAGGTTCCGCAGGGTCGCCGCCACCAGGACGGGGTCGATGCCGCCCTCTTGTTCGGCATCGACCCCGGGCTCGGACCCCGCCTCGGCCCTGGCTTCGGCCTTCGCTTCGGCTTTGGCTTCGGCCGCGGCGATGGCGGCCTGCTCGTCGGCATGCAGCCGCTCCTGCGCCGCCCGACGGGCGGTGACGGCCGCCGCATCAAGATCCTTGGCCCGCTTGGCGAGCTGGCGCAGGGTGTGGGCGACATTGCCCTCCAGGTACCGGTCCGCGAACAGGACCTGGTAGACCACGTGCGGCCGCTGGGGCACCTCGTCGATGACGACGACCTTCGCGCGGGAGGGACGGCGGCTGGGCGGGTAGAACGGCGCGCGGCAGTTGACCAGGAGGATCAGGTCCGCCTCGTCCATCCAGGGGCCGATATCGCTGCCGGCGTGCAGGGGGTGGGTGCGTGGGAAGTTGCCGCAGACCGCGGAGTCGGGTTCGACGACCGGGATGTCCCATGCCTCGGCGAAGGCGACGAGGGCCTCGAATCCGCCCACCTCGCGTCCCGCGGTCTCGGTGACGATCACGGGGTCGGACGCCTCGCGGAGCATCTGTGCGACGGCGTCTGCCTCACCGGGCGAGCTGTGGGTCGAGCCCGGCTCCACGATCGGCTTGGCCGCACGACCCTCCCACTCCTCGAGCAGGATCTCCAGCGGGATGTTCAGGTAGGCCGGTCCGGCCGGCGCCCGCCAGGCCAGCTCCGCCGCCCGCGTGATCATCGTCGGCAGTGTGTGGACACTGGCGGCCTCGTTGGACCACTTGGTGAACGGGCCGGCGATCTGGTGCGGGCCGCCCACGATGGACAGGTTGCGGTACCACTGGCCTCCCGGGTCCTGTCCCGGTCCGTCGCCGTAGGTGGTGGACTCGGAGGAGGCCACCACCATCGGCACACCGGCGAGCAGTGCCCCGTGCACGGCCATCGAGCCCTGGAGCAGGCCCGGGGCCGCGTGCAGGAGCACGCCTTGCGGGCGGTGGGTGACGAGCCCGTAGCCGGTGGCCATGCCGACGGCCACCGTCTCGTGCGTGAGGTCCAGATAGGTGGGGGCGGGCTGCCCGTCGCGGTGCCGGCGCGCCAATGCCTCCCACACCGGTGCCCATTCGGACCCCGATGAGCAGAAGAGGTACTCGGCGCCGACGGCGTTGAAGGCGGATACGACGGCATCTCCGCCGTCCACGGCCGTGGTGCCGTGACCGCCGCCGGCGCCCGATGTGCTGCTGATGTCCGTCATCGTGTGTGTCCTCAGCCCTCGATCGGCCAGTCCAGGACCTCGGCGATGCCCCGGCCCATGATCCAGTCGAGCTCTTCGGGCGTGAAGTCCCAGTGCTTGGTGAACTGTTCGATGGTGTCGGTGTACGTGATGCCGTGGCCCATCAGCCGGGTGATGTCGGTGCCGTAGAAGCACCGCTCGGGTCCCATCCTGTCGACCATCTCGCGGACGTACTTCTGGATGTTGTGGTTCGGGAAGGGCTCGGTGGAGTAGCCGGGCAGGGCCGAGACCTTGACGTAGATGTTGGGGTGTTCGTGCAGGTCGGCGGTCTCCTGGACCCAATAGCCGATGGCGTCGTCCACACAGCGGGCCATGATGCCCATGTGGTCGATGATGATCTTCAGGCCGGGGTGTGCGGCGGCGATCTGGCCCAGCTCCTTCTTCCAGATCGGCGCGTGGACCATGGTGGGGATGCTCAGCTCTTCGGCGACCGGCCAGTACCAGTCGTTGGTGCCGTCGATCATCCAGTTGCGGTCGATGGGCCGGTGGAAGGTGAGCCGGGTGCCCTTCACATGCGGGTTCTGGGCGAAGTCCCTGAGCATCGCCTTGCCCTCTTCGGGCTTGTTCTGCGGGATACGGGCCATGATCCCGAAGCGGTCGGGGTGCGCTTCGCATGCCTCGAGGGCATAGTCGATGCGGTCGCCCTCCCAGGACGGC
Source organism: Streptomyces lothianensis (assembly GCF_047779955.1). Lineage (NCBI taxonomy): Bacteria > Bacillati > Actinomycetota > Actinomycetes > Kitasatosporales > Streptomycetaceae > Streptomyces > Streptomyces lothianensis. The sequence continues at coordinate 10,155 of NZ_JBLMKT010000073.1, forward strand.
GGCAGGATCAGCGCGCGGTTCACGCCGGCCTCGTCCATCAGCTCCAGGGCCTCCTCGTAGGAGAAGGGCTCCTCGCGGTGGCCGTTGAGGCGGATGCGCTCGCGGGCGCCGGGGACCCAGGGACGGTCCGGGGTCTCTTCCTTCCAGATGTGGATCTGGGTGTCGACTACGAACATGTCGTCAGTTCTCTTTCTTCCGATGGGTGTCGAGGTGGTGCGTGAAGAACGCTAGGTGTGTGCCGGGGCTTTGCGCAGACCTGGGAGTGCAAGCTGTTGTTGCGGGAAAGCACGCTGTGAGCACCGCGTTTTTGGCGCCGCTCAGCCGGAACCGAATACCGCGTCCGTGATGTGCTCGGCGATCGCCATGGAGGCCGTGGCCGCGGGCGAGGGTGCGTTGCGAATGGACGTGACCCGGCCGCTGCGGTGGATGCGGAAGTCGTCCACGAGGGTCCCGTCCCGGTCCAGGGCCTGGGCGCGTACCCCGGCGCCGCCACGGACCACGTCACGGGTGCCGACTTCGGGGATGTACTGTCCCGCGTCTCTCATGAAGGCAGCGGCGGAGAACGAGCCCCGGTACTCCTTGACGCCGGTACGCCAGTGCTGGGCGGCCATCTTCCAGGTCCCCGGATACCGCGCGACGCCGAGCAGATCCCTGACGGAGAGATGGGCGCGCCGGTAGCCCTCCTTGGCGAGGGCGAGGACGGCGTTCGGGCCGACCTCGACGGTGCCGTCGACGCGCGGGGTGAAGTGCACGCCGAGGAAGGGGTAGCGCGGGTCGGGAACGGGATAGACCAGCCCGCGGACGAGATGCGTCTTGTCCGGCCTCAGGAGCATGTACTCGCCCCGGAACGGGATGATCATCGGCTCCCGCACGTCCTGAGCCAGCGACGCCACCGTGTCCGCATGCAGGCCCGCGCACAGGACGAGCCGGTCCACCCGGACGATTCCGCGGCCCTCGCCCACGGGGGCGTGCGTCTGCGCGAAGGTCACGTCGATGCCGCCGGGTACGTCGCGGATGCCCGTGACCGCGCAGCCGAGCTTCACCTCGCCGCCCGCGGCCTCGATGTCCGTGGCGAACTCCCGGGCGATCGCCGGGTAGTCGGTGATCGCGGTGCGCGGGGAGTGCAGTGCGGCGATTCCGCCGGCGTGCGGCTCGATCTCCTTGATCTCCGTCTTGGAGACCTTGCGCAGATCGGGCACGTGGTTGCTTCCCGCCCTCTCGTGGAGGCTCTCCAGGCGGCCGAGTTCGTCTTCGCGGACCGCCACGACGAGCTTGCCGAGCTCCTCGTAGGGAAGGCGCCGTTCCTGGCAGTACTCGCGCAGCAGGCCGACCCCCCGCACGCACAGGCCGGCCTTGAGGCTGCCCGGCGTGTAGTAGATCCCGGCGTGCACGACACCCGAGTTGTGGCCGGTCTGATGCTGTGCGACCTGCCGTTCCTTCTCGAACACCACGACCCGGGTCCCCGGACGGCGCAGGGCGATCTCGCGCCCGGTGGCCAGGCCCACGATTCCCGCGCCGACGATGCCGATCGTCTCGTCAGCCACAGTCGGTCTCCTCCTCCGATTCCGGTGGTCGCTGCGGGGCCGTCAGGCGCCGAAGTGGACGGCGACGGTCTTGACCCGCGTGGAGAAGCGCAGGACCTCGTCGCCCTGCTCCTTGTAGCCCGTGCCGGAGTCCCGGAAGCCGCCGAAGGGCAGATGGACGTCCCAGCCGGTGGTCGTCGTGTTCACGGCGACCTGCCCGCACTCGACCTCGTCGGCGAAGCGGTAGGCGGCGGTGATGTCGCGGGTGAACACGGCGGCGGCGAGACCGAAGGCGGAGTCGTTGACCACCTCGACGGCCTCGGTGAATCCGTCGACCGCGCACACGGCGAGCACCGGGCCGAAGACCTCCTCGCGCCAGACAGCCATGTCGGCAGTGACATCGGCGAGCACCGTGGGCTGCACGTAGCAGCCGTGCGCCCGCTCGCCCTCGGTCTCCGCCGTGCCGCCCGTCACCACAGTGGCGCCCTGCTCGATCGCCCGGCCGATGTCGGCGAGAACACTGTCGCGCTGCCTGGGGCTCGACAAGGGACACACGGTCGTGGACGGATCGTTGCCCGGGCCGACCGTGAGCGCGTCGACCTCGGCGGTCAAAAGCCGCATGAACTCCTCGTATGCGGACCGGTCGACGACGACCCGGCTGGTCGCGGTGCAGCGCTGCCCGGCCTGCCCGAAGGAGGCCGCGACGACGGCCTTCGCCGCGGCCGGCAGATCCGCGTCCGCGAGGACGACGGATGCGTTCTTGCCTCCGAGTTCGCCCTGGAAGCGGACGCCCCGGTCGGCGAGGCGGCGGCGGATGCGAGCCCCGACGGCGTTGGATCCGGTGAAGGTGACGGCGGCCATCCGCGCATCGTCGAGGAGGGCCTCCTCGATCTCGGCGGTGCGGCCGGTCACGACGTTCAGGACGCCGGCGGGCAGGCCCGCGTCGTGCAGGGCGCGGGCGAAGTGCAGCCCGGCGAGCGGGGTCTCGGTCGCCGGCTTGAAGACTGCGGTGTTGCCTGTGGCAAGCAGCGGTGCGAGCTTGCGGGCAGGGGTGATCAGCGGGTCGTTCCACGGGCTGATCACCAGGATCACGCCGATCGGCTCGCGCTGCGTGTGGGTGCGGTGGTCCGGACGTACGTCGTGCAACAGGGTGCCGTAGCCCTGGCGGGCCAGGCCCGCGTAGTAGTCGAGGAAATCGGCCGCCTTCAGCGTCTCGCCACGGGCCTCGGCCACCGTCTTGCCGTTCTCGGCGGTGACGTCGGCGGCGATCTCGTCCAGGCGCTCACGGATGAGCCGGGCCGCGTCGGTGAAGATCCGTGCCCGCTCGAAGGGGCTGGTGCGCTTCCAGGCGGTGAAGGCGCGCTCGGCGTGCTCGTAGGCCCGCGTGACCTCCTTGGCCGTCAGCGCCGGAACGCGGGCGAGGGGAGTACGGACGTCGGACGGATCGTGGACGTCGATCCACGCGCCGGATGCGGCGGATGTCACCCACTCCCCGCCGGACAGGGTTTCCACAGTGCGCAAGGCGATCACTTCTCTCGTCGGCCGCGGCGCGAGGACACGCGCGGCACAGTCAGGCATCAGGACAGGCATCGAGGGCCAGAGCGACAACACACGACGACAGGGGGCGGCGGCCAGATCCGCGACGGCATCCATTGCTTGCACCGCGCGCGGGTCGCCGCCCCTCGCCGACGTGCTGGAATCGGGCCGCCCCAGCCGAAAACCAGCACGCCGGAGAAGCCCCATGGCCTACACCGTCATCGCCCACTACCGCTGCGCCCCCGCCGACGAGGCCACCGTGCGCGCCGCCCTCCTGACGATGCGCGAGCACACCCGCGCCGAGCCCGCGAACCTCACCTACGCCGTCCACGCGGAGGCGGAGCGTCCGGGTGGCTTCGTCCTCTACGAGCAGTACACCGACGCGGCGGGATTCGCGGCGCACACATCCGCCGCGTACTTCGAGGAACTGATCGTGAACACGGTGCGGCCCCTGCTGACCGAACGGACGGTGACCTTCGCCGAGACGCTCTGAAGAGGCCCGGATCCGGTCGAACGGTGCGCGGCACGGTGCGCTCTTGGCCCGCACCGTGCCGCGCACCGGGCGAGAACATCCGCCGTGCCTGCGGATCCGCGTCCGGGCACAGGACGCACACGCGCGTTCGCGTCCCGGCACAGGTCATCGCCCCCGTCCGCAACCCGTACGCGGCAGGCGGCGGCCCCGGTCCCGCACACGAGGTACGGGACCGGGGCCGCAGGCGCGCGCCCTCGCTTCCCGGCCGTCGAAGGCGTCGATGCCGGGTGTACGCCGGGACGCGGCGTCCGTCAGAACTCGTTGCCCCAGCAGTAGCGGGCGAGGGTCTCCACCTGGACGAGCTTGCGCCGTTGGACCTCCGCACTCGCCAGCGGCCGGGTGGCCACGTCGGCGAAGCCGCGGGAGGGAGCGATGGCCATGTCCTCCATGTCCTTGATCTCACCGGCGCAGTCCAGTCGGGCCAGCACGGTGTCCAGGTCCTCGGTCCCGGGCGTGGCCGGGTCCACCACCCCGAGGCATACGTCGCGGTCCTCCGGCAGGGCCCTGAGGAGGTCGGCCTCGGCCGCGGTGCCCTTGTCGAACGGCAGGATCCACCGGTCGGCGGGGATGCCCGCGTAGAGCCGCTCGGCCCCGGCCCGGTCCACCGCGGCGGGTGCCTGCCAGCCGGGGCAGACACCGATGCGTACGCCCTCGGGGCGATCGTTCAGGCGGACCGTCGCGGCGTCCACCGCCAAGGCGTCCGCGAACGAGAGTCCGGTGCCTGCCGGCTCCGGCTTCGCGGCGACCTGGCCGAGGAGCAGCGGATTGTTGAGCTGGATGAGTTTCACGCCGCGGGAGACCAGCAGTTCTATCTCCGCGCGGATGAGGTCCGCCAGTGCCTCGCCGAGCTCACGCGCGCTGGAGGGGCCGCCCGACGCGGCGAGTTCCGGGGCGAAGGTGGTGGCGGCCAGGTAGGCCGGGGACGGCAGGGCGACCTTGGGCGCGATCACCGTCAGCTCGGTGAGCCGGGCGGTCCGGTCGGCCAGCAGCGGGCCGCGCGCCTCGGGCAAGGACTGGGCCACATAGCGGGCCAGTCCGTCCGGGGCCTTCTCGCCCGTGCGCTGAAAGCCGGTGACCGCGTCGAGCACGGGGCCGCGGAAGTCCTCATACGGGACGTCACCGTCGGTGACGACGGTGGAGCGGAGCTTGCGCTGGAAGGAGACGGACTCCCTGACCGCCTCCTCCTCCACCGCCCGAAGGGCGTCGGCGTCGAGCGATCCGGCGGCGGACTTGCGGCGTGCGGCCAGGAGTTCGGCGGGCCGGATCAGGCTGCCGTGGTGGTCGATGCGGTAGTTGAACGTATCCGCCATGGTTCAGGCGTCCTTTCCTGCGGTGGCCGGCCTGCCCGCGACTCCCCAGGCGGCGAACTCCAGTTCGTAGCCGAGGGCGGAGAGAACCTCCTCGGCGATGATCTGGTCCTCGTCGGCGGTGCCGCCGGCGATGCCGAGGCCGCCGATGATCTCGCCGTCCTTCTTGATGGTCACGCTGCCTTCGGTGGCCATGATGGGCAGGGCCGCGCCGGGCAGGTGGGAGAGCTGGGAGAAGAACACCGGCTGGCTCTCCTGCCATTTCTTCAGCATCTTTCCGGGGCGCTGCATGATCGCCGCCGTGTAGGCCTTGGCGCGGGCGATGTCCGGCGTGAGGGGGCGCGCGCCGTCGGTGCGGCGGATGGCCACGGGGAAGCCTCCCGCGTCCACCACGGCGACGCTCACCGCCTTGCCGATCGTGCGGGCTCGCTCGACGGCCGCGTCGACGATCTTCTCGGCGGCGTCCAGGGTGAGGCTGCTCATGCTGTTTCCTTAGGGGCGGTGAGGGTGCGGCGAAGGCGGGCGACGGCCGCGTTGTAGGGCTCGGGCGTCTCCCAGTACATGGAGTGCGGGGCCCCGGGGACGACCTCCAGGTGGGAGCCGGGCAGCAGTTCGTGGGCGCGGGTCACGGTCTTCACGCTCAGCACGGCGTCCTGCTCGCCCGCGAGGAAGGCGGTCTTGACGCCCGAGTCCTCGATCTCCCGCAGGGAAGGCCCATCGGTGTCGAGGTTGCGCAGGTCCTGCATCGTGGCGTGGTTGAAGGTGCCCATCTGCCGGAACAGGAAGGTGAGATCGGCCCGCCCGGTCTGGAACTCCTTGGTGAGCAGCCGGTCGATGACCGGCAGTTTCACCGCCTCGGCCCGGTCCGCGGCCGCCAGCTCCTTCAGCTCGGGATGGCTGATGCCGCCCAGTGAGTGCCCGAGCACGACCGAGGACACCCGCTCGGGGCGGGCGAGACCGGCACGCAGCGCGGCGATGGAGCCGATGGACTGGCCGACCAGCATCGCGTCGGTGAGGTCCGCGGCGTCGAGTACGGCGACCACGTCACCGTGGAAGGCCTGTGCGTCGAACTCGGACTGCGGCTCGTTCAGCACCGTCCGGCCGAAGCCGCGCAGGTCGAGGGTGACGACGGTGAACTCTTCGCGGAGGGCGGCCACCTGCTGCCACCAGGCGGCGTGGTGACCGCCCGAGCCGTGCACGAAGACGATCGCGGGGCCGTCGCCGTGACGTTCGTAGTAGATGGCGGCGCCGTCGGAATCAGCGTAGGACATGGGGAGCAACTCCTGGACTATGCGGCTCAGTTGGGGCGCTTGCCGTGGAAGACCAGCTCGATCATGGTGTGGTCGGGGTCATGGATGTAGCAGAACTTGGACTGGTTCTCGGGCCGCTCGATCGGGCGGGTGTGCCGGATACCGAGCTCCTTGAGGTGGGCGAGGAACTCGTCCCAGTCGTCCACCTCGACGGCGAAGTGGTAGGGCGCCATGCGCTCCATCTCCTCCACCGGGGTGAAGTGCAGATCGAAGTTCCCCCGGGTCATCAGGACGACCCGCGTGTTGGACTTGGGCATGATCCGCTTCATCCCGAAGACCTCCGCGTACCAGGCGGCGGTGCGGTCGGGGTCGGTGGTGGGGAAGTTGACGTGATGGATGTAGCGGGGTGCCTTGCTCATGGCTGCTGCCTTTCGGTGTGCTCTGCGCGGACGGGATTCGACAGGACGCCGATGCCGCTGATCTCGACGTCGACCGTGTCGCCGGGTTCGATGCGGCAGGTGGACTCGGCGCCCATCCACAGCACGTCACCGGGGTGCATGGTGATGTGCTTGGTGATCTCGACGATGTAGTCGAAGGGGTCGAAGACCATGCCTGCGGTGGGGAAGGCGGCGCGGACCTCGCCGTTGACCCGGAGTGTGGTGGTCTGGGCGAGGGCGTCGACGTCCGTCTCGATCCAGGGGCCCATCGGCTTGAAGGTGTCGCTGTTCTTGCTGCGCCAGAAGGTGCGGTCCTGGTGCTGCCAGGTCCGGGCGCTGACGTCGTTGCCGATGGTCCAGCCGAAGACCGCCGCGCGCGCCTCCTCGTATCCGGCGCGGCGCAGCGTACGGCCGATGACCGCGACCAGCTCGGGCTCGGCCTCGAACCGGCCCTCGACCCCGGCCGGCTTGACGATGGGTGTTTGGTGACCGGTCAGCGCGCTGTTGGCCCGGTAGCCGACCTCGGGTCGCTCGGGCACGACCCCTTTGGGATCGCCCAGGGCCCGCGCGTGCTCGATATGCCGGGTGTAGTTCATGCCTACGGCGTAGAACACCGGCGGAACCACCGGGGGCAGCCAGGTGGCCTCGTCGCGGGGCAGGGAGCCGAGGACCGTCGGCCGGCCGTCGAGCGGGGAGTCGGAGAGCAGCATCACGGCGTCGTCCTCGACACGGGCCCACTGCGGCCTGCCGCCGACCGAGACGCGGGTGTACCTCATCGCCGGGTCATCCTTCGAGGAGGTGGGAGACGCGCTTGGTGACCAGGTAGGCGTCCAGGGCCTCGGGTCCGCCCTCACGCCCGTAGCCGCTGTCCTTGACGCCTCCGGACGGCGCCTCGTGCACCGAGCCGCCGCAGTGGTTGATCGAGAGGATGCCTGCTTCGAACCCTGACGCGAGACGTTCGGCGGTGGCTGCGGACCGGGTGAAACCGTAGGCCGCGAGACCGTAGGGAAGCGAGTTGGCCACGGCGAGGACTTCGTCCAGGCCGGTGAACGGCACGATGGGTGCGAGCGGTCCGAAGGGCTCCTCGTACATCAGGGCGGCATCGGCCGGCACGTCGGTCAGGACGGTCGGCGTGAAGAAGTACCCGGCGCGCTCCGGGCGCAGTCCGCCGGTGCGTACGGTGGCGCCGCGGCGTACGGCGTCCGCGGTCAGCCGCTCCATCGCCGCCAGACGCCGCTCGTTCGCGAGCGGGCCCATGGTGGTGGTCTCGTCGAGGCCGTCGCCGACCACGACCGATTCGGCGGCCTTCACGAACTCCGTGGTGAAGTCCTCGACCAGGCTCTCGTGCACCAGGAACCGGCTCGGCGACGTGCACACCTGCCCGGCGTTGGCGAACTTCGCCTGCGCCGAGCGGCGGGCGGCCACGGCGGGGTCGGCGTCCGCACACACCACGACCGGGGCGTGGCCGCCCAGCTCCATCAGGGAGGGCTTCATGGCCTTCCCCGCCTCGGCGGCGAGCAGCTTGCCGACCGGAACGGACCCGGTGAAGGCGATCAGCCGCGTGACCGGCGAGGAAATCAGGTGAGCCGAGACCTCGGCGGGTTCACCGAAGACGAGGTTGAGCACCCCCGGCGGCAGCCCGGCGTCGGCGAAGCAGCGCACGAGCGCGCAGGCGGTCGCGGGGGTCTCCTCGGATGCCTTGATGACGATCGAGCAGCCGGCGGCCAGGGCCGAGGAGATCTTGCGCATCGGTCCGCCCGCCGGAAAGTTCCACGGCACGAACGCGGCGACGGGGCCGACGGGTTCACGGCGTACGGACAGCAGGGTGCCGGGCGCGGCGGGGATGATGCGTCCGTACGCGCGCCGGGCGTCGTCGGCGTGCCAGCGCAGCGTGTCGGCGACGCGGAGGGCTTCCCCGGTGGACTCCTTGAGAGGCTTGCCCTGCTCCAGGGTCATGATCCGGCCGACATCGGCCGCTCGCCGGGTGAGCAGGTCCGCGGCGGCGTGCAGGATCTGCGTCCGCTGGGCGATCGGGGTCCGGCGCCAGGTGTCGAAGCCGTCGGCGGCGGCGTGCAGGGCACGGTCGAGGTCGGTGGCGTCGGCGAGCGGTACGGCGCCGATGGTCTGTTCGGTGGCGGGGTTGACGACGGGGGCGGTGCGCCCGGTGGAGCCGGGCTGCCACGCACCGGCGATGTACATCCGTACGGCCGGATAGCTCCGGTCACCGTCGGGGTGACTGTGGTCTGTGGTCATGACGGGGCCCTCTCGAAGCGGTGGGTTCGCAGGTCAGCGGGCCTGCGCGTCGCTGTCGCGGTTGGTGCGCAGCGACCAGATGGTGTGCGGCGGCGCACTCTTGTGGACCCGGGTCTCGTACGCCTCGTCGGCGCGGTCCATGTCGCAGGCGTACTCGACGCGCCCGCCGCACGGGGCGTGCAGGAAACGGAAGATGTTGGAGCCGATGGTGTGCCGGCCCAGCTTGCGGGCCTCGCGCCAGCCCTGGGCGATCATGTGATTGCCGCCCTCCACCACGTCGTCGAAGCCCGGGACCTCGTAGGCGATGTGGTTGACGCCGGCCCGGTCGGGGCGGTGGCAGAGCAGGAAGGTGTGCTGGTCGTCATCGCCCGGGGCCTGCAGGAACACGCCCATCGGCTCGACGACGTCGGTGGGGCGGAAGCCCAGGCGCTCGGTGTAGAAGGCGACGGCCTCGTCCCTGCCTTCTTTGGGGATGTTGAGGGCGACATGGCACATACGCAGCGGGCGTACCTGGCCGACCGGAGCGAGCGGGGTGTTCCACCGGGCCACAGCGCCCGGGGAATTGACCGGCGGCGAGGCGACGCCCACAGACCTGGGCCGTGCCGGCGCCAGCCCCACACCGAAGCCGGTCTCGTCGACGCTGTGGTGGACGCCGTCCGCGCTCTCCCATATGTTCCGGTCGCGGCCCACCGCGCCCACCAGGCGCTCCAGCTCCGGCCGGGTGTCCACGCCCCAGACGATCTCGCGCAGCGTGGGACCGTCCTCGACCGCGGCCGGGAGCAGGGGGCCGGGTCGGGTGTCGAGGTGGATGTCCTGCCCGGTGAGGGTCTCGAAGACGGCGTGTTCGTCGGTCCGTTCGACCAGGAGAAGACCGAAGTCCTCGAAGAACCGTACGCAGGTGTCGAGATCGTCCACGCCGTAGGTGACCGACTCGACTCGCTGGATTCCCATGGCTGCCTCGTTTCGCGGTGGCACGGGCACGGATCGTGCGGTCACGGATGCCCGGTGATCGTATGGATGGCGGTTTGCCGGCCTCAACAGACGGAGCGCGCGGGCCTTGCAACCCTTTCTTGCGCGCCATGTGGCCCGGTGCGGGACCGGCGGTCAGCTGCTGATCGCCGCGATGGGATGGTCGGCGAACCACTGGGCGAGGAAGTCGAGGAACACGCTGACCTTCCTCGGAGTGTCCGGTCCGGGGCCGTAGATCGCGTACAGCGGCCGGTCGGGGACGCCGATGTCGGGCAGCAGGACCTGCAGGGCGCCGGACATCAGGTCGTCGTACGCGGAGCGCTGCGGCAGCAGTGCCAGTCCGCGGCCGTGCACGGCGACCTTCTGCAGCGCGAGGTAGGAGTTGGAGGAGAACGCCACATTGCGGATCTTGTGCAGGGCCGAGGAATGCCCGTGGCCGATACGCCAGACCGGGTCGTTGACGTGGACGAGGCAGTCGTGGGAGTTGATGCTGTTCGGCTCGTCGAGTGGTCCATGCCGCTCCAGGTAGTCCTCTGCGGCACACAGGACGAAGGGCAGGGAGGCGATCTTCTTCAGCCGCACGCTGGAGTCCCGCAGGTCCCGGGTGTGGAAGGCCACGTCGAACCCGCTGTCCAGGAAGTCGTACGTCCGGTCGGACATGCCGCCCAGCTCGAAGCGGACCTGGATCTTCGGATGCACCGCGGAGAACTCGGCGATGGCGTCCCCGAGGTCCAGACTGCCGATCCATTTGGGGCAGATGATGCTGAGTGTTCCCTCGGCGCGATCGTGCGACTGTGCGATGCGGGAGTCCTCGGCGTCGATCTCGTCGAGGATACGGGCCGCGAACTCGGCGTAATGCCTGCCTTGTTCCGTCAGGCTCACGGAGCGGGCCGTGCGGTTCACCAGGCGCACTCCCACCTGCCGCTCCAGCTCGGCGACATGCCGGGAGACAAGGGAGCCGGAGGAGCTCATCTTCTTGGCGGCTCCGTTGAAGCTGCCCGTCCGGGCGACGGTGACGAAGCTGTGCATGAGGAGAAGGCGGTCCAAGGGTTCCTCCTGGGGCAAGGGCGGTGGGCGGTGCCCTGTGCCGTGCGATGAGATGGGTGGTGAGCCGGTCGGGCGGGCAAAGCCGCCCCGGGCCGGGGACTTCGGATCAGGGGCGGTCGCGGCGTGCGCCGCCTGGGCTCGTCATGGATTGGCCGACCGGTGAGCGGCACGGCGGGCACGGCGGTGTTCGCGGCCGTCCGGGTCGGTGGAGGGGCTCGCGGCGAGCAGCCTGCGGGTGTAGGGCTGCTGGGTGGAGCGGAAGAGCAGCTCGGTGTCCGCGCACTCGACGAGCCGGCCCGCCTTAAGGACCGCGACGCGCTGCGAGATATGGCGCACCAGACGCAGGTCGTGGGTGATGAACAAGAAGGTGATCCCGGTCGTTTCCCGCAGGTCGGCGAGAAGGTTGACGATCTGGCTCTGGGTGGAGACGTCCAGGGCGCTGACCGCTTCGTCACACACCACCAGGCGGGGCCGCAGCGCGATGGCGCGTGCGATGGCCACGCGCTGCCGCTGGCCGCCGGAGAGCTCCATGGGATAGCGGTTCAGCAGTGCCGTGCTGAGGCCGACGTCACGAAACGCCTGCGCGGCGGCCTCCTCACGCTCGCTCCGCGTGCCCCTGCCGTGACGGCGCAGCGGGCCGGTGACGGCCTCGCGCACGAGGTGGCGGGGGTTGAGGGAGGAAGCGGGGTCCTGGAAGACCGCCTGCACATCGCGCCGGTAGGACAGCGGCGTGGACCGGCCGAAGGCGGTGACCTCGCGGCCGTCGAAGATGATCGATCCGCCGGTGGGTTCGACGAGGCGCAGGATGGCACGCCCGATGGTGGACTTACCGGACCCCGACTCGCCGACGAGCCCCAGGGTCTCGCCGCGGAGGATGTCGAAGCTGACGTCGTCGACCGCGGTGCTGTCGGTGCGCCGCCAGGACGCGGCGCGGCCCGCGCCGTAGCTGACCCGGAGGTCGCGTATCCGCAGCAGAGGGTTGTCGTCCCCGGCCGGGGACGGTGTGAGAGGTGCGGTGGTCACTGGTCCACCATCCTTTCTGCGGGCGCTAGTTGGGGGCTCGTGGTTTGATGCCGGTGAGAGCCGGGGTGACGGCCCGTGGTGGTAGCCCGTTGAGGGCCCTCATGACACTGCCGCCCCCGGTTCTTCCGGAGCTGTCGACCGGCAACAGAGGGACGCGCCGCAGAGCGCCAGTCAGTGACCGCCCGGGGCTCAGCTTCGTCACCGGCCTGTCGCTGATAGGCACGAGGAGAGCTGTGGCACTGCCCGAGAGCGAGCACTACGTCGGAATCGACTGGGGATCGGCTGAGCACGCGGTCTGCGTCCTGGACGGAGCCGGCAGGGCCAAGTCCGAGTTCAACATCACCCACACCGCGCTCGGATTCGAGCAGCTGGTGCGCCGACTGGCCCGGTTTGGTGACGCGGAGAACATTCCGGTGGCGGTCGAGCGGCCGGACGGGCGTCTGGTCGACCTGCTGCTGGAGGCCGGACACCCGGTCGTGCCGGTGAAGTCCAATGCCATCAAGGCATGGCGGGACGCTGAGGTCCTCTCCGGCGCGAAGTCCGACCCCGGGGACGCGATGGTCATCGCGGAGTACCTGCGGCTGCGGCACCACAGGCTCAGCGCGGCCCGCCCGTTCAGCGATCAGACCAAGGCCCTGCGGACCGTGGTCCGCACCCGGGACGACATCGTGCGGCTGCGGGTGATGGCCACCAACATGCTCTCCTCGCTGCTGGACGTCTTCTGGCCCGGAGCCAAGACCCTGTTCGCGGACGTCGAGTCGCCGATCGCGCTGGAGTTCCTGACCCGCTACCCGACCCCGAACTCCGCCGCCCTGCTGGGCGAGAAGCGCATGGCCGCATTCTGCGTCAAGCACGGCTACTGCGGCCGCCGCAGCCCCGACGAGCTGGTCAAACGCCTGCGCCGGACCCCGGCGGGAGTCACTGCCGAGCATCACACCGAGGCAGGCCGCGACGCAGTGATCGCGCTGGTCACCGTGCTGAAGACACTGGGGCCGGTGAAGAAGGACCTCGACCGGTCGGTTGCCAGCCACCTGAACCAGCATCCCGACGGGCGGATCTTCACCTCGCTGCCCAGGGCCGGGCAGGTCAACGCCGCTCAGATCCTGGCCGAATGGGGCGACTCCCGCACGGCTTACGACGGTCCGGACGCGATCGCCGCGTTCGCGGGCGTCGCGCCGGTCACCAAGGCATCGGGACGGATGCGTGGAGTGTCCTACCGGTGGGCCTGCAGCAAACGCTTCCGCCGGGCCATGACCACCTTCGCGGACAACAGCCGTCACGAGAGTGACTGGGCTGCGGACATCTACCAACGCGCCCGAGCCCGCGGCATGGACCATCCCCACGCCGTCCGGGTCCTGGCCCGCGCCTGGATCCGCGTCATCCACCGCTGCTGGCTCAACAACGAGCCCTATCAGCCCCACCGGCACGGCGGACTGCAACGTCTCACAACCCCAACACCGGCAGCCCAAGAACTGGCTCCAACGGGGTGAGGTTGACACAGGGGGTGTCATGACTTGGACACCTCCAGGGTGAGCTCGTCGGCGCGAGTGCAGCGCACGTCCTGTTCCAGGGGTACGGGGTGCCGCCGGCAGCTGTCCTTGGTGAAGGAGCAGCGGTCGGCGAAGTGGCAGCCCACCGGCCAGGAGCCGGCCGGCGGTACCTGGCCGGGGATGGTGGCCAGACGCCCTCCGGTGACGTCGCCGGAGGGGCTGGAGGCCATCAGCGCGGCCGTGTAGGGGTGGCGGGGCCGGTGCAGCACGTCGGAGACCTCGCCGGACTCCACGACCTGCCCGGCGTACAGGACAGCGACCCGGTCACACGTCTCGGCCACCACACCGAGGTCATGAGTGATCATGATGATGGACATGCTGAACTCGTCGCGCAGTTCCAGGAGCAGGTCGAGGACCTGGCTCTGGGTGGTGACGTCGAGCGCGCTGGTGGCTTCGTCCGCGATGAGCACCTTGGGACCGGCGGCGAGCGCCATGGCGATGGCGACGCGCTGGGCCATGCCGCCCGAGAACTGGTGGGGGTAGTCGTCCAGGCGCCGCTGCGCGTCGCGCACACCGACCCGGGTGAGCAGTTCGACGGCACGGGCGCGCGCCTTTTCCCTGGACATGCCGAAGTGCTGCCGCAGCGGTTCGCACAGCTGCCGGCCCACGGTGTGCACCGGGGACAGGGCGGTCATGGGGTCCTGCAGCACGACGGAGATACCGCTGCCGCGGTGGTGGCGCAGCTCCTTCTCCCCGAGCCGGGAGATCTCCTCCCCGCCCAGCCGCACCGAGCCCTCGGTCAGGTGGATGCCGCGGGGCAGCAGACCGAGGACGGAGCGCGCCAGGATCGACTTGCCGGAACCCGATTCGCCCAGCAGACCGAGGACTTCGCCGTCGCCCAGTGTGAGAGAGGCGTCCTCGACCAGCGGCACGGGACCGTCGGGACCGTCGAGGGCGACGCCGACGTGCCGCACGTCCAGCACGGCCCCGCCATCCGCGGCGGAGGCCGGCCGGGCGGCGGGTTCGGCTTCGCCGTGCGCGGCGGGGTCCTCGGCCTCGCCGGCCGGGGCCGGTGCCGTGGCGGTGTGCTTGGCCGAGGCCTGGAGCACACCGCGGAAGCGGCGGCTCATCGAGGCCCGGCCGCCACCGATGAGGGCGTCGTTGATGCCGTCGCTGATCACGTTGAACGCGAGCACCGTCAGCACGATGGCGACGCCGGCGGGGAAGACGAGGAAGGGCTGCTCGGCCTGGTGCTCGGCGGCGAGGGAGAGCATCGCGCCCCAGGAGGCGGTGTCGGATTCGAGCCCGAGGCCGAGGAAGCTCAGTACGGACTCGATGACGACGGCATGGCCGAGGAAACCGGCCGCTTGCACGGCGAGTGGTCCGGTGAGATTCGGCAGCACGTGCCGGAACAGGATGTCCGGTGTGCGCAGGCCGGCGACCTGTGCGGACTCCACGTACTGGCGTTCGCGCTCGGCGAGGGTCACCGCGCGGGTCAGCCGGGCGAAGCTCATGCAGAAGATCAGGCCGATCGCGAGCATGAGGGACATCAGTCCGCGCCCCAGGATGGCGATGACGGCGAAGCCGACCATGATGCCCGGCAGCGCGTCCGACACGTCGAGGAGCCGGGAGCCCAGCCGGTCGGTCCATCCGCCGCGGTAGCCGAGCAGCAGGCCGATCGGTACGCCGATGACCATGGCCACGCCGACCGCGCCGACCGAGACCAGCAGGGCGACGCGGGTGCCGTGCAGCAGGCGGCTGAGGGTGTCGCGGCCCAGGTCGTCCGTTCCGAGCCAGTGTTCGCCGCCGGGGCCCAGGAGGACCGCGTCGTAGTCATGTGCCGTCGGGTCGTACGGGGCGAGCAGCCCGGCAGTGAGGGCGGCCACTGCCAGCACGAGCAGCACCCCGATGGCGATGGCGGTCCCCGGCCGGCGCAGCAGCTGGTACGGCAGTCCGCGGCGGGCCGCCTTGCGCGGTCGAGCGGACTCGGACGTTTCGGGCGTTGCCTTCTTCTCGGTCATGGTCATTGCGGACGAACCTTCGGGTCGAGCAGGCCGTAGCCCACGTCCAGGACGAGATTGACGCCGATGACGAGGACGGCCACCACCAGGACGGCCCCCTGGACGACGGGGTAGTCCTTGCCGATCACGCTGTGCAGCAGCAGTTCGCCCATACCGGGCACGGCGAAGACCGCCTCGACGACGAAGCTCGCGCCGATCAGGATGCGCAGGGTGAGACCGGTGGAGGCGAGGACCGGGATCATGGCGTTCTTCAGGGCGTAGCGCAGCACGATCCGGGTGCGGGGCACGCCGACCGCGGTCAGGCTGTCGATGTAGGGAGCCCGCAGAGCCTTGGCCATGGAACCGCGGGTCTGCCGGGCGATCATCGCCGCCGCGGGGGCGCCGAGCGCGATCGACGGCAGGATCAGACCGGTGAACCAGGCGGCGGGGTCCTCGGCGAGCGGGGTGTACGCGACCACCGGGACCCAGCCCAGGTGGACCGCGAAGACCAGCGAGAGGACCAGGCCGAACCAGAACTCGGGGATCGCCAGGCCCAGGGACGTACCCCCGTTGATGAGCCGGTCGACGGGACCGGGCCGCAGCGCGGCGAGCACGCCGAGCAGGACACCCACGGCCCCGGCGAAGACCAGGCCGCCGCCGACCAGGGACAGCGTCGCGGGAAGCCGCTCCGCGACCAGTTCACCGACCGGGAGACCGTTGGAGTAGGAGGTGCCCAGGTCCCCGGTGAAGGCGGCACCGAACCAGTCGGCGAGGCGGTTCACAAGCGGCTGGTCCAGGCCGAGTTCGGCCTCGGTCAGAGCGAGGCTCTCCGGGGTGGCGGCGGCGCCCAGGATGGCGGCGGCGGGGCTGCCGGGCACCAGGTACGTCAGGAAGAACACGAGCAGGGAGACCATGGCCAACTGAGGCAGGGCCAGGGCGAGGCGGTAGGTGATGAGCTTTCCCATCATCGCCTCCGCCCCGCGCAGGCCCCGCGCCCGTCGGCGATACGGGCGAGGGTCATCTCAGGTCACTCCCCGGCCGGACGCAGGGCCTTGTAGTCGATGGCGTTGGTCTCCCAGAGCTGGGTGGGCGCCTTGACCCCGGTGACACGCTTCGTGTTCCAGGCGATCAGTTCCTCGCCCGCCACGTGGGCGCAGGTCAGAGCCTCATCAGAAATGATCTTGGTGACGTTCCGCCATAGTTCGTCGGCCTCTTCGGAGGCACCGGCGGCGATGGCCGCCGCGGCGGCTTCCTTCAGCTCGGCGCTCTCCGTCTTCGAGGGGTTGCCGGGGGCCTGCTCGGCGAACCACGCCTTGTACCAGTCGTACGGGGTCAGTTCGTCGTTGCCGCCGAGGCCCAGGGCGTAGCGCCCGCTGTTCCACTGGGAGAAGTACTGCGGCGGGGCCGCGGCCTGCACGGAGACCTTGATGCCGATCTTCGCGAGCTGCTGGGCGTACACCTGCATCTGCTTCTCGTTGAACGGGGCCGCGAGCATCTCGACTTCGATCTGGGGGTTGCCGGCCTCGGCCATCAGCTCCTTGGCCTTGTCCAGGTCGTGGGTGTAGCCGGTGACGCCGGGGTTGTGGCCCTGCTCGCCCTCGCTGAAGTGCTGGCTGCGAACCTTGAAGTCCGGTTCCAGCTTGGCGATCTCCTCCGTGTCGAGGGCGTAGCAGGCCGCCTGCCGGACCCTGACGTCCTCGAAGGCACCTCCGTTCCCGCGGTCGAAGAACATCGGATTGTTGCGGATCGCGGGATAGCCCAGGTGCTTCAGGTCGGCGCCGCGATCGATCCGGCTGAACTGGTTCGCCTCGGTGTCGGTGAGGGAGATCTCGCCGGTGGACAGCGCGCCGGTGGCCGCGGTGTCCTCGGGGATCGCATACAGCTCGATCGTCCGGAAGCCGACGCTGTCCTCGCCGCCCCAGTAGCCGTCGTAATACGCGAATGACATGCGGGTGCCCTTGGTGGAGGACTTCGCGTCGTACGCCCAGGGGCCGGTGCCGACCGGGGTCTGAGCGATGGTGCCGGCCTTGATGGCCTTCGGGCTGCCCATGGGGGCACCCCTCGTGGACAACTGGGTGAGCAGCGACGGGGCCGGCTCGGAGAGGTTGATGCGCACGGTGCGGGCATCGACGGCGTCGACGGACTTGATCACCTTGAGCGGACCCGCGTAAGCGGTCTTGCCGTCGCGTATGGACTCCAGGTTGACCTTGACCGCCTCGGCGTCGAACAAAGTGCCGTCGTGGAACGTCACTCCTTCCCTGAGGGTGAGCGTCAGCGCCTCGTCCGTCTGGTCCCACTCGGTGGCGAGGACCGGCTGCACCTCGCCCTGCGCGTCGAGCGCCACCAGGTTCTCGTACGGGACACGCATATAGCCGGCTTCCATCTCAGCGCCCGGCGCCCAGCTCTCCGGGAAGCCGCCCCAGTTGGCGGCCAGGACACCGGAGGCGGATTCGCCCGGCTCGTCGGAGCCCGCCGTACAACCTGCGAGGGCCGTCATGGCCACCGCGCAGGCGAGTGCGAGCAGCTTCCTCCTGCTGCCGTTCCTGCTGCCGTTCCTGCTGCTCTCGTTGCTTCTCATGGACTGAGCGCCTCCTTGCGCCGAGCACTGCCAAGAAGAGGGGAAAAGGAAGGTGGGCCGGGCTGTTCGGTACTTCAGGCGGATGCGGTGTCGATGCGCCCGTATCCGCGGATGTCCGGGAACGGGGGCTCCTTGTCGGCCTGGAGGTCGACCTGGAAGGTGTTCAGGCACATGCCGAGCATGGTGAAGTTGCCGAGCGCGCCGATGGTGTCGACCAGGCCCTTGGGCCCGAAGTGCTCAAGGGCCTGGTCGAAGCTCTCCTCACGGACGAAATGGTCTTCGAGGATCTCGCGGCAGAACTGATAGAAGGCCTGGTCGGCCGGGCTCTCGAAGAGCGCGTCACGCTTTTCGGCGATGGCCTTGACGGCAGCTTCGGGTACTCCGGCCTCGATGGCCTGGTGCACGTGGGCGTTCCAGGAGTACTGGGCGTCCCAGTTCCGTGCAGCCATCAGGAGCGCCAGCTCCCGCAGATGCTTGGGCAGATCGCAGTCGAAGCGGGCGAACGCGCCTAGCGACTCGGCACGCTCGCACATCTCCGGGCTGTGCAGCCACACCCGGAACGGACCACGGACCGCACCACGCCGACCTGCGATCCGGGCTGCCAACTCCTGCTGGCGCGGGGTCATTTCCTCATCACTGAGAACGGGAAGCCTCATATGGCCGATACCTGCCTTCTCTTTCCGGCATGTTTCCGTCGCGGAACAAGCCGCCGTTGGGTGCCGCAGACGGTACAGCCGGGCGAGGAAAGCTCACCCTTCCCGGAATGCAACGTAAAACTGCACGTTGGAGGGCATCCGCGAGCCCGGGTAGCCCCTTACGGTCGACCGTCCGGACAACTGGCGAGACCCCGGAGGAAAACCAGAATGACCACGATCATCAAGGTCGCGAACGTGCCACTGCTCGACCGGGGAGGCGCCGTCGTGACCACGCCGCTGATCACCACACCGTCCGCCGGCGGCGAGAACCGGATCACCAGCGGGATCAGCGTCTACCCCGTCGGTTCCGGCGCCCCGTTGCACTCCCACAACTGCGATGAGCACGTCACCGTCCTCGACGGCGAGGCGGAGGTCGTCGTCGGCGGTGCGGACGGTGACGTGACCCGGCTCGAGCGGTACGACACCACGTACATCCCCTCCCCCATCCCTCATCTGTTCCGCAATGTCGGCGCCACGCCGCTGCGTATTCTGTGGGTCTACAGCTCGTGGCACGTGACGCGGACCTTCACGGAAACCGGTGTCACGGTGGAACATCTGTCGGCGCAGGATCAGATGGGCTGACGCGAGCCCGGATCCCTTCGTGTCACACCTTTGGCGGCGCGGCGACGGCGCTGTGGGCGGTCTCCGGGTGGGCGGCGTGGTGAACGTGCCGAGGGATGCCTCGCCCGGGGGCGTTCGCGCAGATCCACCGTCTCCACCGCCCCCGGCCGGTGCGCGGGTCCGTGCGGTACACGGCGCCGTCGGCACGGGATCCAAGGCAGGAGTACGGTGCCCAGCCGATGGCGATGTCTTCGGGACATGCTGAACTCCTCCGTACAGGATGGGGACAGGGCGACTCCGGTTCGCCACGTCGCGCGCGAAAGCCGGCACGGGCCGGGTGGTGCGGCGTCCCGCGTGCGGGGCACGCCGGGGGCCCGGGAGCGGGCGGTGCCTTTCACGCCGGTTCCGGGTCCGCCCGCGTGAGCGGGATCGTCATCGTGAACACGGTCGAGCCGGCTCGGCTGGTCACGTCGATCGTGCCGCCGTGCGCCGCGACCAGCGACCGTGCCACCGCGAGGCCCAGACCGCTGCCGCCTCGCTCGCGGCTGCGGGCCGTGTCGATCCGGTAGAAGCGGTCGAAGACGCGCTGCTGTTCGTCGGCCGGAATACCGGGACCGGCATCACCGACCCGGACCACTGCCGCATCCCCGTCGACGGACAGCGCCACGAAGACCGCGGTGCCCGCCGGCGTGTGGACCGCGGCGTTGGTGAGCAGGTTGTCCAGGACCTGCCGGATACGCAGCGGGTCGAGTTGCCCACGCACCGGTCCCGGGCCCGCCTGAACGGTCAGGGGGTGGTCCGGGTGACCGGCACGAAAGGCGTCCGCGGCCTGCTGGACCAGTTCCTCCAGATCCACCGGCTCCTTGTGCAGGGGCGCGTCCTCCTCGGCCGCGTCCAGCCGGGCGAGCAGCAGCAGATCGTCCACGAGCACACTCATCCTGGCTGCCTCGGAGCGCAGGCGCGCCAGATGCAGTTCACGCTCCCGCGGGGCGTTGGCCGCCGCGTACTGGAACAGGTCGGCGTATCCGCGGATGGACATCAGCGGGGTGCGCAGCTCGTGCGAGGCGTCCGCGACGAAGCGGCGCAGCCGCTGCTCGGCCTCGGCGCGGGCCGCGAACGCGTTGTCGATGTGCGCGAGCATGGTGTTGAAGGCCGTGCGCAGTTCCTCGGCCTCGGGGCCGCCGCTGCCGCCCTGGGCACGCACCGGCAGGCGAGCCGAGTCCGTGAGGTCGCGCGAGGTGATGTCGCGGGCCGTGCGCGCCATCTCGCTGAGGGGGCGCAGGCCCCGGCGGATCAGTCGCTGTCCGAGGACCACGAGGATCAGGAGCGCGATCGCGAATACGACGGTCCCCACCGTCACCAGCTGCCGCACGGTGGAGTGGATCTCGGTCATCGGAGCGGCGCTGACCAGCACGGCCCCTGAATCGGACGCACAGCCGCGCACCCGGTAATCGCCGCTCCCCTCCAGGTGCAAGGTCCGGTAGACCCCCGAGGGCGAACCCGCGCTGTCCATCGCCACGGCGTCGAGGGCTGCGCGGGCGCGGCCGTCGGCCGGCAGGTCGCTCGCATCGCGCGGCACCGCCGAGCCGTCCTTGACGTCGTACACGGCGGTGAACCAGTTGTACGGTCCACCGGTCAGGGCCCCGCGCTGGGCGACGTCCTTCGCCTGAGCGAACTGCGACACCCGCATCTGCTGATCGAGCTGGCGCTCCAGAAAGTCCTCCATGTGCGTCACCATCGCGGCCCCCACGATGGCGAACACCGCCAGGGCCAGCGCTCCCAGACCCAGGGCCAGGCGGGTACGCAGCCGCACGGCGCGCCAGGCACGGCGCAGCCCTGCGGTCATCGGGCAGCCGCCCGCAGGGCATAACCGACACCGCGCACGGTATGGATGAGCTGACCCGAGCCGACTCCGCCGCCCTCGGCATCACCGTCGAGCTTGCGGCGCAGCCGGGACACGACCAGCTCCACCACATTGGTCCGGCCCCCGAAGTCGTACTGCCACACATGGTCGAGGATCTGCGCCTTCGACAGAACCGCCGGCGACTTGCGCAGCAGATAGCGCAGGACGTCGTACTCCGTCGGGGTCAAGGTGATCACCTGCCCGGCACGCCGTACCTCGCGGGACTCCTCGTCCATCACGAGATCCGCGACCCGCAGCAGCGACGGCTCGGCCGGAAGGCCGGCGGTGCGCCGCAGGACGGTGCGCAGCCGGGCCATGAGCTCCTCCACCGCGAACGGCTTGACCAGGTAGTCGTCGCCTCCCCGGGTCAGGCCCGCGACCCGGTCGGCCACACCGTCACGCGCGGTGAGGAACACCACCGGCAGCGCCCGGTCCAGCGCCCTCAGCCCGTCCAGGACCCGGAATCCGTCCAGGTCGGGGAGCATCACGTCCAGCACCACGATGTCGGGCCGGAACTCCTCGGCCAGCCGGAGCGCGTCCGCGCCGCAGTACGCGGTCTCGGCATCCCAGCCTTCGTACCGGGCGACCGTGGCAACGAGGTCGGCGATGGGCGGATCGTCGTCCACGACGAGCAGGCGGGTCTTGTTCACGCCTCGATGATCGCCGCCCGCGGTGGGATCCGACACGGCACGCAACGCATCGACAGGAACTCGAAAGGTCGGGGACAGCCGATACACGGCAGGTTCGGCACGGCCGGGGGCGCCGGACACGGGCATCTCCACGTCCATCCACATGTCCTCGAAGCGATGTGCTGCGGCACAGGCCGAAGGCGGGCACAGGGCCCGGAAGATCGACGGCTGTCTGCCGAAGATCGAGGAGCTGGTGGTCCGCTCGCAGGCGAAGGTCTACTCGACGACGTAGCGGAGCTTGCCCAGGCCCTTGATGTTCGGGGCGCCCTTGCGGGAGAGCACCCACTCGAACCCGACGGTGTTCGATAGTCAGTTCGAATCGTGTAGCGCGTGAGTCCCCTGTGCACGAATACGGCGGGACCGGATTGCCTCGCCCGTGCGTAACTTGGGCGGCTGGTCGCCGGATGGTCCACAAGGCGGCCCGCGGCGCGACGGACTCCGCGTTCCTCGGCGCAGCCGGTGGCCAGCCTGGTTCCGGGTGCTATCCCCACGGGTCGAGGGCGCGCAGGATGGGGGCCAGGAGTTTCCGCGTCCAGGTGGTCCGCTTCGTGTCCGCGCCGTCTGGTGGGTCGTCGAGCGCCGTGACAACGCGCCCCAGAATTCGGGAGCCGCCGGTCAGCAGCCCGAGGCTGGGGCGCAGGGCCAGAACGGAGGCCGCCTGCCGCGTCACGCCGGGCCACTGCACCTGGTTGGTGAGGAGTGCTCCGAGTCTGATCGCGGCCGTGACGGCGGCACGGTTCGCGGGCAGATGCTGCCGCAGCAGTTCCACCAGAGGCCGAGCGACCTCGCTTTCCGCGTCGGCGATGCCGCACTGGATGGTGAAGGCCCGGCTGAAGTCGTCGACTGCGTCTTCGTAGCGCCCGGCGTACAGACGAACCACGCCGCGGCCGCAGAGGGGCCACGGCCACAGCCGATCGTCGGCAAGCGACCGGTCGAAGTCCCGTTCTGCTGCGGCGAGCTGCCCCTCCTCCCACAACAGCCATCCGCGCATCGCGAAGGAAAGCGTGTACTCGTCATCGACGGAGATCGCGCGATCGAGGCCGGCGAGCGCTTCGGTGTCACGGCCGAGCCCGTGCAAGGCCCAGGCACGGAGCGCGTGGGGCCAGGCACGGCCCCTCGGCCCATGTTCATACGGGGCGGCCAGGGCCTGGTCCACCTCCCGGAGTGCCTCCGCGTGCCGGCCGAGACTGAGGAGCAGGCCGGCGAATTGGGCACGGTGCCACTGCGATTCGGAGTCCAGGTCGGCCGCCCGCGCCATGGCTCGGAGCGCTTCGTCCCACCGTTCCAGACCGCTCAGGCACCGGGACCGCTCCGCGTGGGCCCAGGTGTACTCGGGGTCGATGGCGAGCGCGCGGTCCAGATCCGCCAGCGCGTCCTCGTAGCGTCCCTCGATGCAATGGACTTCGGCTCGGCGGGCGTGTGCCCACTCCTGCTCGGGGTCGAGTTCGAGAGCACGGTCGAAGTCGGTGAGCGCCGCGGCGTGGTGCCCGGCCGTCAGGTTGACGTGCCCCCGCATCACGTGCGTCCAGGCATCATCGGGGCGGACCTGGATCGCCTCATTCATGTCAGCGAGAGCGTCCGCCGGATTTCCCATCTGCTCATGGGTGAAGGCGCGCTCCACCAGGGCGTCGTCGTGCCGCGGTTCCAGGGCCAGGGCCGCGGTCAGGTCGGCGAGCGCCGCCTCGTTCCGCTCCGCACGCCGGTGCAGTCGCCCGCGCGCGACTCGGGCGCGCACCTGCCCCGCGGTGTCCATGCCGGAGTGGGCGAGCAACGCGTCGAGGATGGCCGGGACGGCCGTGGGGTCATCCCGGGACGCGCCGGTCAGCCGTTCGCCCCATGCTTCCAGGCCCTCGTCCGCGCTGTCCGTCGCGGCCCGGGCGAGCAGTTGTGCCCAGCGCCGGGCCGTGGAGCTCCCGTGCTCGCAGGAGTGGACGGTCTCGGTGAGCGCGTCCGGCAGTGCGCGGCGTGGATCGGAGCACAGGCGGTGGTAGGTCTCGTTGTACCGGTGTTCGCGCCAGGCCGCGTCACCCCAGCGTTCGGCACTCGGCAGGCTCTCCTCCCGCTTCGTCCGCCAGGTACGGAAGGTCTCCGCGAGCAGATCATGCGCGGCACGCCAGCGGGTCGGGGACTGCAGGCGCTGCAATCGCAGCATGGAAGCGCGTACGACGTCGTGGTAACGGCAGCGCCCGGCCTGATCGGCGACGAAGGCGAGCCGGCGCACCCACCCGTACTGCTCGGCGGCCTCCGGCGGGGCGACGGCACGGTAGACGTCCTCGTCGAACTGAAGGGGGAGGGCCAGGGCCAGGGCGGCTGTCCGTCGCGCCGGGTCCGTCTCCCATTTCAGGAACCGATCCACGGCCGTCTCCGAGGGGTCGCCCACTGCGTGGTCGGAATCAGGCGGGGCCTGAGCCAGGGTGTGCACCAGTACGGGGAGCCGACCGGACAGGCGCAGTACGACCTCGACGACCCGCTCGTCGGTGACGCCCCGCAGTGCCAGCAGCGAGCGCGCCTCCTCCTCGGTGAACACCTCCAGCGGTACCTCCGTGACCAGGTCGAGCCAGTCGCTCCAGCTCTGGGTGGACAGTCGGCCCTGTCCGGACAGCACGATCTGGACATTCGCCGGAAGGACGCCGTGGATGTCGCCGAACGCGATGTCGCGCAGCCACTCGTCCAGCACCGGGCCGGTCCGCTCGTACACGTCGAAGAACAGCACCATCCGTGACCGCCGCCGTGCCGCCTCCGCCAGGTCGGCCAGGAACACCGGGGTCAGGGCACGCACCGGGTCCATGACGAGCTGTACGTCGTCGTGGGATCGCAGCCGTGCTCCCAGCGCGGCCCGCAGCCGGTCCGCGCCCTGGGCGACCTGTTGTGGATCGACGGCGTTGGCGAATGCCCCGACGACCGGGACCATCCCGAGGCCGGCCAAACCCACCTGCGCGGCGACCGACGCCGGGAGCGAGGCCACGGGCGGCTGCGCGGCGCCGACGCCCTCTGCGGCCGTCTGGGTGTCCCGGGCCGACTGCGCGTCGTGCTCGCGCTGGCGGAACGTTGCCAGCAGCTTGTCGAAGCGGCGCAGCTCCAAGCCCTGAAGGCCGAGCCGGTCGCCGATCTCCGCCATCGCCTCCACGGCGCTGTGCACGCCGTCGTCGAGATACACCGTGGCCGCGCCCTGTTCACGGGCGACCGCATCCCACTGCCGCAGCAGCGAGGTCTTGCCCACACCGGCGTTGCCCCGCACATGGAACAGAAACTGGTAGTCGTCGCCTTCCGGGTCCTGGGCGAGGTTCTCCCGGAACGCGTTCATCTCGCCGCGTCGGCCCACGAAGCCGATCCGGCGCCGCCGCCGGATCAACTCCTGGCGTGATGGCCGCTGTTCTGGCATCCCGCACCCCCAGCCACCAGTATGGCAAGGGTGCCCTGCGGCCGGGTGCGGATGAGAACGCGAAAACCCTGACCTGCTGCGCCCTGGCCCCGCTTGGCACAAGACGGAACCGTGGACTTCCGGCCCACGAGGCGATTCGTGTGGCCCTGGAGAGGAAGCAGCCTGAGCGACGTCCAGCGCGTGCCGAGCCGGTCCTCCATGCCGTCGCGGTACGCCTGGTGGATGGTGCCCTTTTGCCGTGGCAGATGTCGGGCCCAGTCAGCTGACGAGTTCGTGCATGGTTGGCGGTGGCGCGTCGACACCTTGATCGTTGATCATGATCTGTTCGGCGGAGAACCGGGCGCGTGCGGCAATCATCCGTAACCAGCGGATCACCGGCTGATGCTTGGTGTGATCGCTGAACTCGCATCTCAGATCGGCCCGTTGCGGCACGAGCGGCATCAGGCCGTGCTGACGTCGCGCCCTCGCCGCCGGGCTATCAGCGCCGGGGCCAAGCACAAGCTGGTCTTCGATGACCGTCCGCCGGCCACGCTGGTGGTCCTCCGCCATGGCGCCACGCACGACGTGCTGGCCTGCTGGTTCGGTGTCGACCGCTCCACCATCACGCGTGCGATCGGTGAAGTGCGGCCGTTGCTCGCCGAGCGGGGCTGCACCGTCGCGCCCGACATCCGACTGCGCACGCTCGCCGAGGTTGTCGACCATCTTGGTGTGAGCGGACAGACCGGCATCGTCGACGGCACCGAGATCCGGGTGCGTCGTCTGGCGGCCGGGCGCAAGGACCGGGAGAAGTTCATCTCCGGGAAGAACAACCAGAACGCCGTGAAGTCCATTGAGCTGCCCCGAGTTTCGTAGAGTCCGATCTTGATTGGTTCAGGCGGACTGCGG
>NZ_JBLMKT010000065.1:0-34793 GCF_047779955.1 Streptomyces lothianensis
CACGGGTTCACGTGGTCACGCCCACGGGTTCACGTGGTCACGCCCACGGGTTCACCAGTGTGATCCCGACGCCTTCGAAGTCCTTGACGTTCCTGGTCGCCAGTACCGCCCCGCGCTTCGCGCAGATGGCGGCGATCTGCGCGTCGGCGGTGGCGATGGGCCGCCCCGCCTTCTCGCGGGCGGTCACGATATCCGCGTAGCGACTGGCGGCAGCGGTGTCGAAGGCCTCGATGCGCCCGCCGAGGTCGTCGAACAGCATCGCGTCGATCCCCTCGGCCAGTTCCGCTCTGCGCTTGCCGTCGGGTAGACGGCGTACGCCGTGCCACAGCTCCGCCGCCGTTACGGCGGTCGTGGCGACCTCGTCGGGCACGAGACTGTCGAGCCAGTCGATGACTTGCTGGTGCGGGGCGGGTTTCACCAGTTCCGACAGGATGTTGGTGTCGAGGATGATCATTCGAACTCTGCCGGACGCGACGTGTCCTCGCGGGCCGGGATGTCCAGTTCCGCACCGCCGGGCCCGGCGAAGCGTTCCCGAATCCGCGAGCCCAGCGGGCGGGAGGTGTCGCCCGGAGCCAGCTGCTCGCTGAGTATGGCCCTTACCTCGGCCTCCATCGACCGGCCGTGCCGCGCCGCCTGGATGCGCAACCGCGCGTGGACCGTGTCGTCCAGCCCTCGGATCGTCAATGTGGCCACAGCGACCTCCTCAGGTATGCAGGGAGTGCAGTCAATGCTAGCGCTGTATGCAGGCCGGACGCACCCTCACCTCAGATCCGCCCCCGGCACAGCTCCAGCATGGTCATGGCGAGGGACGTGCCCGGCTTGCCCAGTGCGTCCCGGTAGTGGGCGAGGACCTCCATCTCGCGGGAGAGGTTCACGCGGCGGCCGCCCGAGGCGAGCCGGGACTCCTGGATGACGGCTGAGACGGCCATCCGTTCCTGGATCAGGCCGATGATGCGGTCGTCGAGGGTGTCGATGCGGTCCCGTGCGTCGGTGATGACGGAGGCGGCGTCCTCGGTGCGGGCGCCGGTGGTCTCAAGGGCGGTGGTCGTCGTGCTCATGGGTGGGCTCCTCGGAAGGTCGGGTGGCCCGGTCCGCTCGTGGCCCCTGGAAAGCACAAAGCGCCCGGGGCCTTCTCGGCCCGGGGCGCCTGGTAAGTCGCTTGTCAGTTGCTCAAGCAGCACGACCATGGCAGCCGGTGGGCCGGTTGCCATAGGTAAACGCGAAGTACGCGAGGGTGGTGTGCTTGGTCACGGGCTCAGTATGGCCCCACGCCCACACGGCACGTCAAACAGGCGGGGCGCCCGGATCGCATGGTGAGCGTCACACGGTTCGGATGCTGAGACGAAAACTCACCCCCGTACCCCCGTTAGAATCGACAAAAGAGCCGAAGCATGCTGCTCAGCCTCACGGCTGCCAGTGCTCCCCGGCTCGTCAGCCCCCTGGCTTCTTGCCCACCCCCGCCGGAAGGCCGCACACAGTGCCTGGTTCCCCCGCCGCCCCCGACACGGCTCCCGCCCCCGACACGGTCCTCGTCGTCGACTTCGGTGCGCAGTACGCCCAGCTCATCGCCCGTCGCGTACGTGAGGCGCGGGTCTACAGCGAGATCGTGCCGAGCACCATGCCGGTCGCCGAGATGCTCGCGAAGAACCCGGCCGCGATCATCCTGTCCGGCGGTCCCTCGTCGGTGTACGCGGAGGGCGCGCCGCGCCTGGACCGCGCGCTGTTCGAGGCCGGGGTGCCGGTCTTCGGCATGTGCTACGGCTTCCAGCTGATGGCGGCCACGCTGGGCGGCACGGTCGACAACAACGGTGCGCGTGAGTACGGCCGCACCGGTCTGCACGTCTCCAAGACCGGCTCGACCCTCTTCGAGGGCACCCCGGCCGAGCAGCCGGTGTGGATGTCGCACGGCGACGCGTGCAGCGCCGCCCCCGAGGGCTTCACCGTCACGGCGTCCACGGACCTGGTCCCGGTGGCCGCGTTCGAGAACGACGAGCAGAAGCTGTACGGCGTGCAGCATCACCCGGAGGTCATGCACTCCACGTACGGGCAGCAGGTGCTCGAGCACTTCCTGTACCGGGGCGCGGGCATCAAGCCGACGTGGACCATGGGCAATGTGATCGAGGAGCAGGTCGCCGCGATCCGCGCGCAGGTCGGTGAGAAGCGCGCCATCTGCGGGCTGTCCGGCGGTGTGGACTCCGCGGTCGCCGCAGCTCTCGTACAGAAGGCCATCGGCGACCAGCTGACCTGCGTGTACGTCGACCACGGTCTGATGCGCAAGGACGAGACCGAGCAGGTCGAGAAGGACTTCGTCGCCGCGACGGGTGCCAACCTGAAGGTCGTGGACGCCGAGGAGCGCTTCCTGAACGCGCTCGCCGGGGTCAGTGACCCCGAGGAGAAGCGGAAGATCATCGGGCGCGAGTTCATCCGCGTCTTCGAGCAGGCGCAACTGGAGATCCTCCAGGAGGAGGGCCCCGAGGTCGCCTTCCTCGTCCAGGGCACCCTCTACCCGGACGTCGTCGAGTCCGGCGGCGGCACCGGCACCGCGAACATCAAGTCGCACCACAATGTCGGCGGGCTGCCCGACGACATCGAGTTCGAGCTGGTCGAGCCGCTGCGCCAGCTGTTCAAGGACGAGGTGCGGATGGTCGGCCAGGAGTTGGGCCTGCCCGACGAGATCGTGCAGCGCCAGCCGTTCCCGGGCCCCGGTCTCGGTATCCGTATCGTCGGCGAGGTGACGAAGGACCGCCTCGACCTGCTGCGCGAGGCGGACGCGATCGCCCGCGAGGAGCTGACGGCCGCCGGCCTCGACGCGGAGATCTGGCAGTGCCCGGTCGTGCTGCTCGCGGACGTCCGCTCGGTCGGCGTCCAGGGCGACGGCCGTACGTACGGCCACCCGATCGTCCTGCGCCCGGTCTCCTCCGAGGACGCGATGACGGCGGACTGGACCCGTATGCCGTACGAGGTCCTCGCGAAGATCTCCACCCGCATCACCAACGAGGTCGCCGACGTGAACCGCGTCGTCCTCGACGTGACCTCGAAGCCGCCGGGGACGATCGAGTGGGAGTGACCGCTCCCTTGTAGGTCAACGCCGACGCCGTCGTTCATTCGTTTGAGCGGCGGCGTTGTCGTTTGTGGTGGGTACGCTGGCCGTACGGACCAGAATCCCGGCCATGGGAGCAATCATGAGCGCCGCGCATGAGTACGAGCTCGACGAGCCGAAGTACACATGGCCGATCCCGCCCGCAGGCGGATGGACGGCTGACGACCTCGACCGGATTCCGGACCTCCCGCCGCACACCGAGCTGATCGACGGGAGTCTCGTCTTCGTGAGTCCGCAGCGGAAGTTCCATACGCGAGCCATGTTCTTGTTCGAGAACGCTCTCGTGGCACAGATTCCCGACGGCTTCGATGTCGACCGTGAGATGACGATCAAGCTGAACAAGCGGAACCGCCCGGAGCCCGATCTGCTGGTGTACCGGGCGGAGGCGGACACCGGCCCTGACCAGACGTGGTACGACCCCGAGGACGTTGTCCTGGCCGTCGAGATCGTGTCGCCGGACTCCGAGGAGCGCGACCGCGAGGTCAAGCCCCGCAAGTACGCGGCCGCCGGGGTGCGGCACTTCTGGCGAGTGGAGCAGCGCGACGGTCTGCCTGTCGTGTACGTCTACGAACTCGACCCAGCCGTCAAGGCCTATGTAGCCACCGGGATCTATCACGACCAGCTGAAGCTCACCGTCCCGTTCCCCCTCGACATCGACCTCACCGCGATCAACCGGCGCCGGCCGCGGGACTGACCGGATCTCCCCCCGATCGCTCTGTTCTCCTGCGTGAACCAGCGGTAACTTCCGGCCATCACGCCTTGGCCAGGGAGGGAACATGACCGCTCCGACCCCCGTACCCGCGCAGAGCCTCCAGTTCGCGATGCCGCCCGTGCACCAGAGCGTCGAGGAGGAGCGAAGCCACCGCAAGGAACGGCTCGCGGGAGCGCTCAGGCTCTTCGGGCGGTACGGATACGAGGACGGCGTATCCGGCCATATCACCGCAAGGGACCCGGAGTTCACCGACTGCTTCTGGGTCAATCCCTTCGGCATGTCCATCCGTCACATCACCGTGGGCGATCTGATTCTCGTCAACGGCCGAGGCCAGGTCGTCGACGGCCGCCACCACGTGAACCAGGCCGCCTTCACCGTGCACGCCGCCGTGCACGCCGAACGCCCGGACGTGGTCGCCGTGGCGCACTGCCACTCCGTGCACGGCCGCGCGCTCGCCGCGCTCGGCGAACACCTCGACCCGATCACGCAGGAGAGCTGCGCCTTCTACGAGGACCACGCGCTCTACGACGCGTACACCGGCGTCTCCGTGGACCCCGACGAGGGCCGCCGGATCGCCACCGCGCTCGGCCCGCACAAGGCGATGGTGCTGCGCAACCACGGGCTGCTGACCGTCGGGGACTCGGTCGACGCGGCCGCCTGGTGGTTCGTCTCCATGGACCGCTGCAGCCAGGTCCAGCTCGCCGCGCGCGCCGCGGGCCGTACGCAGCTCATCGACCACAAGCAGGCCGTCGCCACCCGCGAACAGCTCGGCACGGACCTCGCGGCCTGGATCAACTACCAGCCGCTGTGGCAGGACATCAGCCGCACTGAGCCCGATCTGCTGAGCTGACCCGGCCTGACCCGACCTGACCGAGCGTCCGCGCCGAGCCGAAGCGTCAACTCCGCGCCCGGCCCCGTCACCCTCCGCCACCTGCCCGGTTGGGCCGCGCATCCCTCGCGTACGGCACAATCCCCCGTAATTACAAGGGAATTGACCGATCATGGAACGGAGTTCGCGTGGCTGTGCAAGTGGCGCGACAGGAGACGCACGGGGGCACGTGCACCTGCGGTGACTGTCCGCACGGTGCGCGCGAGGGGCACCGGCGGGCGGTCGCGGAGTTCAGCGCGAAACGGGACGGGTTCGCGGCGGGCCTCGGTCTGCCCGCGGCGGTGGCGTACTCGGCGGGCGCCGCGCGCCAGTGGGTCTCGGACGAGCTGACCCAGTCCGCGGTCGCGGTCGTCGAACGCGGCCGCGCCGAGAGCACCGCCTGGCTGCACCGGCTGTGGCGGCGCACCCTGTTCACGGTCTGGTGCCCGGTCGCGGCCCTCCTCCTCGTCCAGGCGCTCACCGCGATCGGCAGCGGCTGGACGGCCGTGCGCACCGCGGGCATGCTCACCGCCGTGGCCGTGGGCGGCCTGCTCACCGGCGCCGCCCAGGTGCACCGCGCACGCGGCGGCGTCCTGGCGCCCGTCATCGGTGAGGACAATCGGTTCTCCACCTCCCGCACGGTCGCCGCCGCCTGGGTGCTGCTCGCGGCGTACGCGGTGCTCTTCCTCGCCTGGCAGCTCGCCTTCGCCACCACCCCGCGCACTCGCGACCGCCTGCTCGAAGGCCTCGGACTCGCGGGCAACGGCGGGCTCCTGACGGTGCTCGGCGCGGTCTGCCTGATCGCCGTCGCCGTCCGCCGCCTGGTCGCCGTCCGTATCGCACGCCAGGACCTGCAGAAGGTCCCCGCCGACCGCCCGCGCGCCGCCGACCTCCTCACCGACGACGCCGGCCGCGGCCACTTCGCCGACGCCCAGTACGCCGTGGCCAACGCCGCCGCCCTCCTCTTCGCCGCGGTCGCCCTCGCCCGCGATCCCGGCCGGCTGCCCGTCCTGCCCTGGGGTCTTGCGGTGCTCGTGCTGCTCTCGGCCGTCACGTATCTCGCCGGCAAGTGGGCCGAGGGCGGCCGTCCGGTGATCCACTCGGTCGTACGCTCCCGGGAGGCCGGCGATCTCGACGGGCCGATCCGCATGGGCGACGACATCGAGATCCGCGGCACCGGCTTCGTGCCGCCCGGCGCGCAGCGCCCGGACCGGCTGGCCCGGATGCTCGTACGGATCGGACCGGTCCAGGTGCACGTCCCGCTGGTCCCGGTGCCCGGCGGCTTCACCAATCCGACGGACACCCGGCTCACGGTGCCCGTACCGGCGGATGTGGAGCCGGGCCGCTTCGAGGTGCAGGTGGTCACCGCGGCGGGCACGGAGTCGAACCGGTGCACCATCGAGGTGACGGACTGAACCTTCGAGGTGACGGACTGAACCTTCGAGGTGACGGACTGAGCCTTCGGGGTGGCGGATACGCCCGTCCCCGCGCGCATTTCCCGTGCTGGTGAGCTATCGGCACCTGTCGTACGTATGGTCGGATGACGGCAGGTTCGTTGACGGGTCAACCGAGAGGCGGCGGTCACCATGGCGCACACCCTGCGGGTCGGCACGTACAGGGACCCCGGCGGAAGCACCGGT
The DNA here is from genome assembly GCF_047779955.1 of Streptomyces lothianensis. NCBI lineage: Bacteria > Bacillati > Actinomycetota > Actinomycetes > Kitasatosporales > Streptomycetaceae > Streptomyces > Streptomyces lothianensis. The sequence continues at coordinate 6,321 of NZ_JBLMKT010000065.1, forward strand.
GACTGGCGCGACACCGCGGCCCGGTACGCCCTGCTGCCGCTGCGGATCTTCCTAGGCGTCACCTTCGTCTACGCGGGCCTCGACAAACTCACCGACGACCGGTTCATGCGGGCTTCGGGCGACGGCTCGATCGGCGCGCAGCTGCGGTTCCTCGACGAGAGCGGCGATGTCGCCTTCCACCAGCTGATCGACCTGGCCCTCACCTCACCCGTCGGCTTCGGCTACGCCATCGCCCTCGGCGAGCTCGCCGTCGGCCTGGGCACTCTGCTCGGCCTCCTCGCCCGTGTCGCGGCGCTCGGCGGGGCGCTGATCTCGATGAGCCTGTGGTTCACGATGAGCTGGGCCGCCACCCCGTACTACTTCGGCAACGACCTTCCGTACCTGATGGCCTGGCTGCCGCTGATCATGGCGGGGGCCTCGTACTGGTCGGTGGACGCGTGGTGGAGGGGTCGGCGGCGGAGGCTGTAGCGCCCGATCCGGCGCTGCTACGGGATTCAGCTCCGCTACGGGATCCAGCTCCGCTACGGGATCCAGCTCCGCTACGTGATCCGGCGCCGCTAGGACCGATCCTCGCCGCCCCGCTCACCCGCCTGCCAACCCGCCTGCGTCCCGGCCTGCGCACCCGCCCGGCCACCGGCCCGCCCGCCGGCCTCCGCACCGGCCGCACCAGCCCGCCCACCGGCCTCGGGCCCGTGCCCCGCAGCCCCGTCGCGTCCGCCGCCGCCACGGGCGCCGCGCCGGTGCCCCACGAGGTACGTGATCGTCCCGGCCACCGAGGCCAGGAACAGCCCGAGCACCACGATCGGGATCGCCGCGAACCACTCCGTCTCCCACCAGCCGGCCACCTCCCCGCCGTACGCGAGCGCCACCGCGCCCATCGCGAGACCGAGGATGAGGCGGCCCGGCCGGAACGGGTGCAGCCAGGTCCGTTCGTCACTTCGCCGCACGGGCCACCTCCGCCTGTCCGAGACCGACGTCGAGTCTGAGGGTGATGGTGCCGCCGTCCTCCGCGTCCGCGGGGGGCGCCAGGGTGGTGCGGCGCTGTTCGTCCGGGGTCACGTCGAAGTCGCCGTCGGGGCGCAGGCCCGGGTCGCGCGGCAGCCGGATGTCCCCGAGTCCCACCTGCGCGTCCACCTTCACCGTCGCCCCGTACGGCACGATCACCTTGATCCGTCCCGCGCCGATCCGTGAACTGGTGGTGACCGTCTGGTCCTTGTCCAGCTCCAGCTTGCTGAGGTCGAGGGTGCCGCTGCCCGAGCCGATGTCGTATGCGGGCCGCACGGCCGCGACCGTGGCGGGCTGCCACTGCTTGTGCACCCAGTTGGTGGTGATCTCCTCCGGGAGGGCGGATGCGCCCGCGAGCAGCCCGGACAGGATCAGCGCGAGCACCACCGAACCCGCCCCCGTACGCCCGAGGAAGGCGCTCACCGCGATGCCGAGCGCGAGTACGCCGAGCGCGCAGGCAAGTCCGGCGGTCAGGACGGCGCCGAGGGCCGGGTTCGGGCCCGTCTCCTCGGCCGCGACGACCGTGCCGATCACGCCCGCGGCCATCGTGAGCAGGAAGGTCCAGCCGCCGATCCAGCGGGGGCCGCGGCGCGGGGCCGGGACGCCGGTGGGTCTGCGGACCGGCCCGCTCGCGGGGATCTCGACGCCGGAGAGCTCCGGCGGACCCCACAGGTATCCCGTACCGCCGTCGTGCGTGCCGTCCTTGACGATCGGGTCCCGCCACCACGACGGACCCCCGGAGACCGGCGGCGCCTGCGTCTCGGGCGGCGCCTCGGCGGCGGCCTGCGCGGCCGCCACATCGGGCGAGGGGGTCTCCTTGCGGCGTTCCTTCGACCAGTAGCCGGCGCCCGCGAGGAGTACGGCGAGCACCGTGGCGAAGGACAGTACGTTCGCGTTGTTCACCATCGACAGCATCACGCCGCAGCCGACCAGGGCGAACAGCAGCGCGGTGAGCGCCGGGCCGTCGACGCGGCCCGTCAGCATCCGGCGGGCCTCGTTCTCGTCCTCGCCGTCGGCGGGGATCAGGAGCCAGGCGAAGCCGTAGAAGATCAGGCCGAGGCCGCCCAGGGCACCGAGCAGCGCCAGGACGATACGGAAGATCACCGGATCCATGTCGCAGTGCCGCCCGAGACCCGCGCAGACGCCGCCGAGCATCTTGTGCTCCTGATCGCGCCGCAGCCGTGCGGGTGGTGGCCCGGCCCCGGGAGCCTCGCCCGGCGGCCCCGCAGCCCGGGTGTCGTGGTGATCCTTCATGGGTTCCATGGTGGCGGCTGCGGGCGCCCGGTGGCAGGCGGGGCGACCCTGGTCGGACCCTGAGATTCTCCTTACGGGTGGTGGGGGGCGCGTACGTCGCACGGCGGCGGCCGGGCGCGTACCTGCCGACGGCGGCGGCCGGGCCCGTACCTGCCGACGGCGGGCCGCCGGGCATCAGGGACGTCTAGGGGCCGAACCCTGATGCCCGGCGGCCCGCCCCCATGTGAGGATCGAACACATGCCAGCCGCCGCACCGCCCGCCCAGGACCCGCAGCCGCTGCGCAAGCTCTACCGCAGCGGCGAAGGCCGCTGGCTCGGGGGAGTGGCGCGCGGACTCGCCGGGCATCTCGGACTGCCCGTGTTCTGGGTGCGGCTGATGTTTGTGGGCCTGTTCATGGCCGACGGCCTGGGCGCGCTCCTGTACGCCGCGTTCTGGTTCTTCGTGCCGCTCGGCGTCGGCGGCGTCACCGCCGAGCGGCAGCACGCCGTGACCACGGAGACCGGCCCGGACGGCCGCCGCAGACTCGTCGTGCGGAAGATCGACAAGGGCCAGTTCATCGCCCTCATCGCGATGCTCGTCATCGCGATGACGTTCGTCGGCACCGTCGACGTCGGGGGCCCGGCCCGCGCGTACCTGTGGCCGATGCTCCTCGTCGGCGCCGGTGTCGCCCTGGTGTGGCGGCAGGCGGACAACGCGCGCCGCGCCCGCTGGATGGCCGTCGGCCGGGGGCGCCGTACTCTCAACATCGCCCGCACCCTGGCCGGGGTGGTCCTGGTCGGCACGGGCGTGACCGCCATCTTCGTGCTGCAGAACTCGGCCCGCGAGCTGGGCTCCGTGCTCCAGGCCGCGCTCGCCGTCCTCGTCGGCATCGCGCTCCTCGCAGGCCCGTACGTCATCCGCATGACCCAGGACCTCTCGCAGGAGCGCCTGATGCGCATCCGCGCCCAGGAGCGCGCCGAAGTCGCCGCGCACGTACACGACTCGGTCCTGCACACCCTCACCCTCATCCAGCGCAACGCGGAGAACGCGCCGGAAGTACGCCGCCTCGCCCGCGCCCAGGAACGCGATCTGCGCAACTGGCTGTACAAGCCGGAGGGCAACGGCAAGGACGAGGACGAGGAACCCTCGACCCTCGCCGAATCGGTCAAGCAGGCCGCGGCGGAGGTCGAGGACAAGCACGGCGTCCCGCTGGAGGTCGTCGTCGTGGGCGACTGCCCGCTCGACGAGAAACTGACCGCACAGATGCAGGCCGCACGGGAAGCAATGGTGAACGCCGCCAAGTACGGTGGCGAGGGCGGCGCCGTCCAGGTCTTCGCCGAGGTCGAGGGCCGCACGGTCTTCGTCTCGGTGCGCGACCGCGGACCGGGTTTCGACCTGGACTCCGTGCCCGAGGACCGGATGGGCGTACGGGAATCGATCATCGGCCGGATGCAGCGCCACGGCGGGACGGCGCGGCTGCGCGCCGTGCCGGACGGCGGCACGGAGGTCGAGCTGGAGATGGAGAGGGCGGAGCCCGAGGCATGAGCGGCGGAATGAACGGCATGAGCAGTACAGACGGTACGAGCGGGACCGGCGGCGACACGGGCGCGGGCGCGGGTGCCGGCGAGCAGCCGGACAGCCTGGGCGCGGAGACGAGCACGGGCGGCGCCCGCCGCGTCCGCGTCGTCCTCGTCGACGACCACCGCATGTTCCGCACCGGCGTACAGGCCGAGATCGGCCGTACGGAGACGACGGGCGTCGAGGTGGTCGGCGAGGCGGCCGACGTCGACCAGGCGGTCAACGTCATCACGGCCACCCGCCCCGAGGTCGTCCTCCTGGACGTGCACCTGCCGGGCGGCGGCGGCGTCGAAGTCCTGCGCCGCTGCGCCTCGTTGATGTCCGCGGCCGACAACCCGGTCCGCTTCCTCGCCCTCTCGGTCTCCGACGCGGCGGAGGACGTCATCGGCGTCATCCGCGGCGGCGCCCGCGGCTACGTCACCAAGACCATCACCGGCACGGACCTCGTCGACTCGATCTTCCGCGTCCAGGACGGCGACGCCGTCTTCTCCCCGCGCCTGGCCGGCTTCGTCCTCGACGCCTTCGCCTCCACCGACGCCCCGCCGGTCGACGAGGACCTGGACCGCCTCACCCAGCGCGAACGCGAGGTCCTGCGCCTGATCGCCCGCGGCTACGCGTACAAGGAGATCGCGAAACAGCTCTTCATCTCGGTCAAGACCGTCGAATCCCACGTCTCCGCGGTCCTGCGCAAACTCCAGCTCTCCAACCGCCACGAGCTGACGCGCTGGGCTACCGCCCGCCGCCTCGTCTGACCCCCCGGCACCCGGAGCGCGCACCACACGGTCTTGCCCACCCCGCAGGCCCGCGGTTCGGCACCCCAGTCGTCCGCGAGCGCGGCCACGAGGTGGAGACCACGACCGGTTTCGTCGCACGGAGCGGGCATGTCGGGCCGTACGGGCAGCACATCGCTCGCGTCGGTGACCGCGACCCGCAGTTCCGCCTCCGACAGCGCGAGGCGGACCCGCAGCTCACGGCCGGGCGCCTTCGCGTGGCGGTACGCGTTGGTCATCAGCTCGCTGAGCAGGAGTTCCGCCGTGTCCGCCACCCCCGGCGGCAACGACCAGGACCCCGCCTGCTCGCGCAGCAGGCGGCGGGCCCGCCCCACGCTCCGGGCGTGACGCGGCAGGCGCCACTCGACATCGGTCATGGGCGGAGTTGTCTGCATGGGCGGGTCATTCCTTGCGTGGGAGGTTTCCTGATTGCCGAGGTCACCGTCCCGTCTCGCGCGTAGCCTCGGGAGTAACAGTGCGTGTACGGCGGGTATTTGTACTCGCCGAGTACGTGACGGCCCGGCGGAGGCGCACATGTCGACGGAGACGAATCTCGCGTGGCGGTACTGCGGCAACCAGATCAAGCTCTGGCGCGAGCAGGCTGGTCTCACGCGGGAGGCCTTGGTCAAGGAGACCGGATACAGCCTCGACTACGTCAAGTCCATGGAGAACGGGCGGCGGAAACCCACCACGCGGCTGCTCCGGGTCGCGGACCAGCTGTGTGAGGCGGGCGGAAAGATCGTCGCCGCGCAGGGGTTCCTCAAGCCGGAAGCTCATCCCGAGCGGGCGCAGGAGTACATGGCGCTGCAGAGGGATGCGATTTCTGTCAGCCAGTTTCATCCGCTGCTCGTTCCTGGTTTGCTTCAGACGGAGAGATACGCGCACGCGCTGATCAGTGCGAGCTATCCGCCACTTGACGACGAGATGGTTGAGTCGCGTGTCGCGGGCCGCATCAGGCGGCAGCAGTCGATGGTTGAGCGCAAGACGGCCCTCTTCAGCTTCGTGTTGTACGAGGCGGCGCTCCGTACACCGGTCGGTGGCTCTGAAGTGATGGGAGAGCAACTCCGACAGCTCCTGGAATTGGGCAAGCTGCGACAGGTCGTGATCCAGGTGTTGCCCTACGGCCAAGCGTACGGAGTGGCGCTGAACGGCCCCATTGTGTTGCTTGAGACACCTGACAACGAGCGCTATGCGTACGTGGAAGGGCCGCAGACCAGCGCCCTGTACGCCGAAGGAGAGAAGGCGAGCAAGCTTGCTCGCGCCCATGACATGATCCGCGTGCATGCCCTCAGCCCTGAGGGGTCGGTCGAGTTCATCAGAAAGGTGGCCGCAGAGTTGTGAACGCCCGCCTGACGTGGTTCAAGTCCAGCTACAGCGACAGCGAAGGCGGCGACTGCGTCGAAGCCGCTCGCACCCCCGACCGCATGCACATCCGGGACTCGAAGCTCGGCGCTCAAGGGCCGAGCTTCTCCACCGCCGCACCCGCATGGAAGGCGTTCCTCACACACGTCCGCAGCGCCTGAGATCCGAGACGCGAAACCCGAGCGCTGTTTGTAAGGAATGGGTGGTTGGGTCTTAACCCACCCTCCCGCCCTTCCCGCAGACGCGCGCTCAACTCCCGCCACGGCCAGCGCACATGACTTTCCGCGACCGGGTTGCGACACACCGTGCCGACCCTCTAGCGTTCGCGAAAAGAAACGACCCCGGTCGGGTGCTACCAACACCCGCCGAGGTCTGACCAACTCGATCGTCAGGACCGATCTCGTGGCTGCTGAAAACCTTAGCCCTGCCCTGCCGTCTCCCGCACACCCCCTGGCCAACCCCGGCTACGGAAAACGCGGAGTCACCGATCCGAGCCCCCTCCGTCGCGACTCCTTCGCCCACCTCCCCACCCGCGCCCGCTATCTCGCAGGCTTCATCGACGCCCTGCCCGAGCAGGCCGCCATGGACATCAAGACCCTCGCGGACAGCCAGCCCCTCTACGGGCAGGCGGCCGTGAGCTCCGGGCTCAGGGAACTCTCGGCCGCCGGGCACCTGCGCCGCGTGCAGTGCGTTTCCGCCTCCGCCGCCGAGAGCGGAACGACACGGTGGGTGTTCCACACGTACTGGTCGCGCACCGCACGGACTGACGAGTGGTGGACCCGCTTCCTGAACGGTGACACACCGGACCCGGAGCTGGGATCGCTGCCCGGGCCGAAGCCGGGGCCAGAACCGAAGCCGCTTCCGGAGCCGAAGCCGGGGCCGGACGCGTCCCCCGCCGCGTCCCCCGCCGCGGCGAAACCGCCCACTCACTCCGAGGCCTACAGCTGCCTCGCCCGCCTGGGCCTCCGCGACCCGCGGCTGACTCTCTCCGCGGCCGACTGCGCCACCCTCGAACCCCTCGCCGCCGACTGGCTGGCCCGCGAACCCGATGCCGAGCGCTTCACGTACGCCATGACCTCAGGCCTGCCCGAGAGCGTGCACCTGCCCCGCGCCTTCCTCGCCCGTCGTCTGCGAGACAAGCTCCCGCCCGAGTGCGTACGCACCCCGGAGACTCCCGGGCCCGTACCCGCCCACCGGATCCTCCCGACCCTCGTCGAGTGCACGGACTGCGGCCGCCCGGGCCGCCCCGAGGCCCTCCCGGGCGGACTCTGCCGACCGTGCCGCGCGGCGGAGGATCAGCGCTCATCGCCTGCTGCGGGCCAGGTCCAGAGCAAGGTGGGAACGGCGTCCGCGACGACCGGCCGGGGTTCCTCGCACCAGTTGGACGTGGAAGTAGTTCACGTGCTCCAGGGCGGCGTAAGCAGTGAAGAGGAGCCCGGGGATGCTGCCGGTTCCGAGGTCTTCGAGCACGGCACGGGACGTGAACAGCAGTCCGAGGGCGAGAAGCGGGAAGCGCGCATGGCGACGTAGGGAGTTCGCGCCGAGGAGCGCGCGGGGTGCCGCCATCAGGGAACCGTCCAACGCCTGATCACATCTCCACCAGCCTGGTTCTCCACGCCGGAATGCGCTGGCGGGATCGTCGGCGTGATGTGAGGATCCTCGGATGCACATACTCGCTGATGAACGCGGTCATCTGTCCTACGTCGTCGAGGGCGCCGGCACCCCGGTGGTTCTCGTGCACGCCGGTATCGCCGATCACCGGATGTGGGACGCCGTCGCTCCCGCGCTCGCCCAGAGCCACACCGTCATCCGTTACGACCTGAGGGGCTTCGGCGAGTCCGCGCCGCCGAGCGGGCCGTTCCGCGAGACCGACGATCTGCTCGCGCTGCTCGACCACCTCGGGCACGACAAGGTCCGGCTCGTCGGTGCGTCCTGGGGCGGCCGGGTCGCCCTCGACTTCGCGCTCGCCCACCCGGAGCGGCTGCACTCCCTCGCGGTGTTCTCCCCGCCGTGGCGCGGCTACGACTGGGGCGCCGAGATGATCGCGTACGACGAGGCCGAGACCAAGGCGCTGGAGGCGGGCGACCTGGACACGGCGGTCCAGGTGAACCTGGACATGTGGCTGCGCGGTTCGGCCCGCGGCTGGGAGGACGTCGCCGAAGGACTCGCGGACCTCCTGCGCGAACCGCTGCGGATCTCGCTGGTGAACCAGGACACCGTGGGCGAGCACTCCCAGGACCCGGTCGGCGGGGAGCTCTCCGCGCTGAACATCCCCACCCTGGTCGGGATCGGCAAGCTGGACGCCGGTGACTTCCAGGACATCGCCGCGCGCTATGCGAACGAGATCCCCGGGGCCGACTTCGTCACCTTCGACAACGCCGCGCACCTCATCGCCCTCGACGCCCCGGCCGAACTCGCCGCCGCACTGGGCCCGTTCCTCGCCGCAGACTGAGCCCGGTCAGCGCGTCGCGAACCGCGTCAGCGTGCCAGGCACCGCATCAGCGCACCACACACCGCATCAGCGCGCCACGAACTGCGTGAGGATCGCCTGCACCTCGTAGATGTTGACGCCCTTGGTGAAGGTCTTCTCGATCGGCGTCGGGCTGCCCGAGACCCAGATCTTCAGCTCGGCGTCCAGATCGAAGTGGCCGGCCGTCTCCACCGCGAAGTGCGAGATGGAGCGGTACGGCAGCGAGTGGTACTCGACCTTCTTGCCGGTCAGGCCCTGCTTGTCGATGAAGATCATGCGGCGGTCGGTCAGCAGGATGGCGTCACGCATCAACTGGTAGGCGCCGTATATCTGCTCGCCCTGGCCGAGCAGCCGCGCGTACTCCTGCGCTGCCTTGCCCGGGTCGATGGTGTGCGCGTTGCCGAACAGTGCCACTGGGGTCCCCCGTGTGTCGCTCGGGCGAGGCCCACCGGCCGCCCGATTGTTCTGTGTCCCTCAGTGAACGTCCGAGTTCGTACGGGAGTTCCCGCCCGACTCCGGGTGAGGAGCCGGCCGACGGGGATGACCCAGTTCCCGGATCGCCCACTGGCGGTGCCCGACGGCCTTGGCGACACCGAGCAGCCCGGTCAGCCAGATCAGGGTGCCCGATCCGAGCGCGAGCACGGCCTCGTACGGGCTGTGGGCGGCGTACGTCCCGCCGAATGCAGCCCACAGCCCGGCGGCGCAGGGGGCGAAGGACAGCAGCAGCCAGGCGAGGCTGCGCCCGGGGGCGCGCAGCGCCTGCGCGGAGGCCCGCTCCTCGTCCAGAGCGAGCCACGCATCGGTGAGTTCGCGAACGCGACGATCGGTCCGCGCTCCCCGTACGACGATGAACACGGCGGGCGCGAGGGCAGCGAGCCCGAGAAGCGCGCACACCGGCCCGAGCACGATGAACATCGGGTCCTTGTCGCGGATGAGCATCAGCGGCATCGCCACCAGAGCCCACCCGAACACGGCGAGCACCCCGGTCAGCCACAACACGACAAGCCGCCCGACTCCGAGGCTCCGCCTCCGCAGCAACTCCAGTGCCTGCTCACGGTCATGGAGCAGCGCGGTGCGGTCCGGCCAGGTGGCGAGGTGGGTGGGTGGCGGTGGGGGAGGGAGGGGCATGGAAGGCGGTCCGTCTCCTGGTCGGGGCACGCCCGTGGCGGGTGGCTTCCGGTTCGGGTTCCTTGTCACCGTATCCGGTGCGGGGGAGCTGACTGCGGCCGGTTCCACTCGCCGGTACGCGGGCACGAACAGCGGTTGGCGTACGCTTCCAGCGACGTTGCTAGAGTGACGGAAGTGTCCGAAGTGATATATGGGCACCTGGAGTTCACGACAGGGGACAGCATGAGCGGCGCGGGCGGACACCCAAGGCTGCGTGCCAAGAGCGACCGCCTGACGGACCTCGCGAACGATCTCGACGGGATGCAGGACTATCTGGACAAGCAGGTCCGGCGCATGGACGCGATCGTCGACAAGGTCGAGGCAGGCTGGCGCGGTCCGGCGGCGAGCGCCTACCGGGATCTGCATCGGGCGGCCGCCGAGGACGCCGTACGCATCCGGATGGTGATGCAGCGCCTGGAACAGGCCGTACGGCTCAGCCGTGACGGGTTCACCGAGCAGGAGCTGGACATCATGGAGCAGCTCCGCAAGATCCAGACGGAGACGCAGGTGAAATCCGAGGCCGCGGAACTCTCGACGCCGAACACCGAGCCCCCGGCTGCCCCGCGCAGCCGCCTCTCGGATTTCTGAACGGGACATGTGAGGGACGCAGGATGTCCGTGCATGTGTCTGGACGGGACGCACGTCCCTGAACGGGGAACACAGTGGATGAAGACCACATAGCCGTCGACTTCGCGACCCTGCAGAACCTCTCCGGTGAGCTGGAGGACGTCCTCAAGCTGCTCAACGAGCGCCTCGATCTGCTGTACCGCCGGGTGGAGAAGGTCGTACTCACCTGGGAGGGCGAGGCCCGCGAGGTCTTCGTCGACGAGCTCGACAAGTGGGACCACTCGGCCTCCGACCTGCAGGCGACACAGGCCTGGCTGCACGACGTCGTGGTCAACGGCGAGATCGACTACGCGGCGGCGCACCGGGCGGTGCTGCGGGGCTGGGGCGCCGCCTGATGGCCGAGCTGCCCTCCGACAAGCAGCGCGAGCGGGAGCGCGACCAGGCGAAGACCGTGCCGCCCAACAAGGGCGTCGGGAGCTTCGACGTGGAGCCGAAGCACCTCTACTTCACATCACTCGTCGTACGCGACGAGCAGTTCGCGTACGACAAAAGCGCGAAGAAGTTCATCGAGCGCGTGAACAAGTACAGCCAGTCGGCAGGCACCGGCTGGGGCCCGGACTCGTTCGCCGACCGCTACGGCATCGTCGCCGGCAAGTTCATGAAGCTCTGGGCGAAGAGCGTGGTGTCCGTGGGCGGCGTGTCCGTCGGCTTCACCCAGACCGCGAACAACTACGCGCTGGCCGACTGGGCCGCGAACCAGCGCAAGGGCAAGGCGCCGGAGGAGAAGCAGCCGCCGGCGGTGATCGACAGCGATCCCGCGTACGGACCGCTGAACGACCTCACCTGGCGCGGCGAGGGCGAGTACCACGACTCGTGGGCGATCTCCGGAATCCTGGGCGAGGTCCCGGACTTCCTCATGTTCATCATGAAGCCGGTGGTCGACGAGGTTCTGCGGCTCGGGCGCATCCACGAGATCACGCCGGGTGTGAAGGAGGACGAGTTCCGCGACATCGCCGGGGCCTGGCGCGATGTCTCCAAGGATGTGAAGAAGGCGGCGGACGGCTTCACGGACGCCGTCTCGTACGTCACCGATCCCACGGGGAACGGCGAGTGGCAGGCCGCCATGAAGACGTTCTGCCAGTCCATCTGGGGCGCCACGGCCTGGGGGAAGGTGCGCGACCAGCGTGCCGACGTGACGCACAAGCCGACCGGCCGGAGCTGGAAGACCAAGGGCAACGTCGATCCGGCGACCCGTCGCCCGGTCATCCAGGTGCTCGACAAGACCGCGGAGACCATCCAGAAACTCTTCGACGAACTGGCCGACGTGGGCCAGCGGACCACCGAGACCACCACGCGGCTTGCCAAGGAGGCCACGCGGAAGACGGTCAAGGACCTGACGGTGGACCTCGACCTGTTCGAGCTCACCAGGCTCGCGGCCACACTCGCCTTCGCGGAGGTCGTCATCACCTTCCGGTCCCATATGGACAAGGGGGCCATGGACGCGGCGGTCAACACGTACCTGGAGGCGTTCAGCGAGGCCGCGGGCAAACTGGCGAGGCTCGAGTTCGAACTCGACGAGGCGCTCCTGAGCGTGCCCACCTTCCAGGCGGAACGGGCGCGGGCGCAGGGATTCGGTGCCCGTTCCCTGAACGAGTTCAAGAAGGAGCACAGCTGGCAGCTGCCGGAGAGCCAGTTCCCCTATCTGTACTCGGTGGACCTTGCGGCGATGGAGGGAGTGGGCGGAGCCCACGCCATCGACAAGCATGTGGGGAAGACCGATGAACAGTTGCTGCAGCGGCTCCGCGACGAGCAGAAGCAGAACGGTGAGTACAAGATTCCGGGTGCGTCCACCTATGCCGACATCGAGTCTGCTCAGCGGTACACGCAGTACTGCCTGCGCGACAACACCGATGAGATCACCGCATGGCTGAACGAGGACCCACCGGACCCGACGAAGGAGATCGAGACCGATGCCATTCCTGTTCAGGGGCCCCTTACCGGCGATGCGGTGACCGGCCGCGGCTCGACCGTGGGCGATGATGGCAAGCCTTCGCAGGTGGGGGACACACATGGCGTCGCGATCCGGCTGCTGTATAAACCGGACCTGAACCCGCCCTATGTCGTCTTCAGCTCGATGCCCAAGTGATGCCCAAGTGAGAGGCCCCCGGATGGACAGCGAAACCGAGCACGGCCGGACTCGCGGACCCTCGGGGCGTCCGGACGCCGATCGGTGGGCGGCCGCCGTCGACATATACCGCCATCGGTACTCGTTCATCGCTGTCGGCCCGCGCACCGGGGAGGACTGGCTGCCCGATGTCGCCGCGATCATGCGCAGGGAGGTGGCGGATCCCCGCGGGTGGCGAGGCAAGGACCCCGAAGTGGGGGAACCGGAACTGCTGGAGGATCCCGCGTTCCCGTTCCGTGTACCGCCCTCGGACGACAACGGTGCCGCGCAGTGGCGCGGGGGACTCTTCGAAATCCCCCGCTCTTCGGTCGTGCGCCTCCTGGTCATGCTGGCCACCAACGAGATGAACGTGAACAGGCAGCGCGACTTCGCCGAGCGCAGAGGTGGCATGGAGCAGCATGCGGAAGCAATTCTTTCGCGGTTCCCCGCCGGGTCGGAGTTCTTCACCAACACCCGTCATGGTGGCGACGATCCCGACTTCTACGAGAAGGTGTCGGGTTGCTGGCCGCTGAGCCGGTACGTCTGGGACTTCGGCCTGCTCGCGGTATCCGATGACGAGATCGGCCTCATCTGGTCGTTCGACGCAAGCTGAGATGAACTGACATGACCGTACGGACCAGATCCGCCACCTACCCCGACCGCGAAACCGCCCAGTGGGCCACCCAGCAGGTCGTCACCCGCAACGAGCAGAAGATCCACCGCTGGCTCGCCCAGGGCACCCGCCCCCGCCTCACCATCGAGGCGGCCTGGCCCTCCCGTGAGGAGCCCGTCGGGCGGGTGCTGTTGCAGGCGATGATGCTGGCCGGCCGGGGTGCCGTGGAGGTGCGGGCCGCGCGGGTCGTACTCAAACGCGAGCCGGACAGCCCGCACGGTTTCGTCGTCCTCACCACCGTCCCGATCTACCTGTAGGCGCCCGCATGTCCATGAAGCCCCTCGAATTCGACCGCCGCTACGGCGAGCTTGACCAGGTGATCGGCGCGTACCTCGGCCTGCCCGCCGACGACGAACCGGAGCAGCCGAGCGAGGCGCTCCGGGCCTACCTCCGCCACACCTGGCACACCCGCCCCTGGGCGCTCGCCACCGCCGAGCGCCAGCTGCGCGAATACGCCCGCAACCCTCCGGGCCGGCTGCGCCTGAACCTCGGCGAGTTCTATCCGGTGCCGGACGTCGGCCTGCCCGAATCAGCCATCCAGGACTGGCTGTTCACGATCGCCGACCTCATCAAGGCGAGCATCGAGACGGGCACGGTCCCGCCCGCGTCCGCACCCCGTACGCACTGGGAGTGGCAGGCCCGCTTCCCCGAGCTCGGCCAGTTCCTGGGCGGCTGGTTCTCGCAGGACATGCCGGACGAGTTCCCGGACCACGAGACGGCCGTACGCGCGTACGCGACCGAGACCGACCCGCAGCTGGTGGCCCGTCTGCGCGGCGAGGTGCACGAACTGATCGCCCTCGGCCTAGGCGAAGCCGAGTACGTCCTCGCCCTGGCGGAACTCGGCATGGAGGTGGATCCGCCGCAGCCGTATGCGGCGGGCGGGTGGCTGGCGCTGGTGGCGGACCAGCTGGGCGGCCGGTTCGTGGCGGAGTACCTGCCTCGACGCGGCGAGGAGCTCCATGGGGAAGACGGCTGAGTCACGGAGCGAGTGAGCCGTACGACGTCGACCGGGGAGCCACAGATGCCGATTTTCGCCCATCTCGCCTTGAGTACGGGGCCCGTCTTCCACCTCGCCGCCCTCGCGGCGGAGACGCGATCGCGCGCCGGGGCGGACTCACTCGAGTGGCAGGTGCTGCGATACGCACGCCTGGCGGGCCACGCGTACCCCAGACGCGGTCCGGCCTGGAGCCCGCAGCATGCGGCCTTCCAGCTCGACTACTTCGCCGAGACCTTCGACGAAGCACTCTTCGCAAGCTGTTCGCCCGCCACCCGCGAGACCTGGCTTGCGGCCGCCGGTGATGCTTCCGTGCCGGAGTTCATGAGCGGCCTCGCCGACCTGCTGCGTATCGCCGAGCGGGAACCATCGCCCGGTTACGCCGAGGTGCCGCTCGCGCGATGGGAGGCAGAGGCTCGCTACCCGCGGCTCTGCGGAGGGATATGGCCGTTCTCGACGGGTGACTACGAGTCGTACGAGCAGGCGGTCACGGATGTGGTGGAGAGCGAGCACCCCTGGTACTGCCATGAGGATCTGGCCGAACTGCTGGCCCAGAGCGTTGAGGTGATCGAACTCTCGGCGGTCTCACCGGAGTTCGCCGAAAGCATCGCCGAGTTCGTACCGGCACACACGCGCAGAGCCCTGCCGGATCTGGCCGCGGCATCGGCGGACCACTTCCGGCGCGCACACGTGGGTGAGGCTTCTGCCCGCCCGCCGGAGTGGAGGCCGGATCGACAGTGAAGGTCGGGGGACTCGACTCGGGTGAGCTCACCCGTGAAGCCGCGCCTCACGTCACCCGCGTAGCCCCCGCGAACGGCATCGAGTCGACCGGGGCCAGGCGGACCGGGGCCGAGGGGTTCGGGGCGTGGATCATCTGGCCGCCGCCCACGTAGAGGCCCACGTGGCTGATGCCGGAGTAGAAGAACACCAGGTCGCCGGGGGCCAGTTCGCCGCGGGAGACCCGCTTTCCCGCGTTGATCTGCGTGTAGGTCGTACGGGGGAGCGAGACGCCGGCCGAGCGGTACGCGGCCTGGGTCAGGCCCGAGCAGTCGAAGGCGTTGGGCCCGGTGGCGCCCCAGACGTACGGGCTGCCGAGCGCGCTGTACGCGTAGGCGACGGCCTGGGCGGCGCGGGCGTTGGGGGCCTTGAGGGAGCCGCGGGGCGTGGCGCGGGTGGTGGATGCGTCGGCCGGGGCGGCGGACGGGTGGTGGCCGGAGGGGCGCGCGGCGTAGGCGGCGCGCTGGGCTGCGGTGAGCGTGGCGAGCAGTTCGCGGGCCCGGTCGAGCTTCTTCGTGATCTTCGTCTTGTGCTGTTTCAGATCGGCCTCGTGCGCGTGCAGCTCGTCGAGCCGCTCCTTCGCCTTCGCGCGCAGCCGTTCGACCTCGCGCAGGTCGCGCCGTACGCCTTCGACGGCGTGCACCTGGCGTCCGGCCGTGCGGTCCATGAGGGCGTTGCGCCGTAGGAACTGCTCCGGGTCGTCGGCGAGCGCGAGCTGCATGGTGGGGTCGATCGTGCCGGAGCGGTACTGCTCGGTGGCCGCGAGGCCCAGCGCGGTGCGTGCCTTGTTGAGCCTGGCGGTCTTGCGGGCCGCCTCGTCCTGCAGCTTGTCGACCGCCTTGCGGGCCTTGTCGGCCTTCTCGCGCGCCCCGTTGTACTCCTCGGTGGCGATCTCGGCCTCGTGGTAGAGCTTGTCGACCTTCGCCTTCACCTGGGCCGGTGTCAGGCGGGGGTCCGCCTGACCGGAGCCCTCGAAGAGCGTGGTGGACGCGGCGCCGGCCAGTGCCAGCGTCAGGGCGGTGCGGGCGGTGGTGCCGGTGAGCGAACTGAGCGAACTGAGCGAGCGGGGTGCGGACTTGCGGTGCGCGGCCAACCTCAGACACTTCCTTACGCGTCCGGCGGCGGCCCGCACAGGGGGAGCGGGCCGCCGCCGGACCTCTCGGCGGTAGTGGCCGGCAACCGTCCGGATACTGCCCGGGCGGAGGTGGGGAGCCGGTCACCGGGCCACGAAGCTAGACCTCTCCGTTATCGATCGGTGACCCGAAGTGCGGAAATGGCTCCGGGGGTGGGGGTGACGAACGTATTCGACCGGTTCGGTGGCGGCTTGTGTCCGGATGGCGGCGGGAAGTGACCGTATCGAGCGAAGTGCCGCTCCGGCGGTGGGCTCTGTGCCGAGGCCTCGGGCCCGGGCGGGTGCCGCATCCGGGCACCCCTTAGGCTCCGGGCCATGGACGTAGTCATCAACGTGTTCGTCGCGCTGCACATCATCGGCATCGCCTCGCTGCTCGGCGGATTCCTCACGCAGATGAAGGCGATGGGCGCGGGCACCGCCCGGTTCTCGCCGGCGATGCTGCACGGCGCGCTCACCATGCTGGTCACCGGCATCGCCCTGGTCGGGCTCAACCAGGCCGACGGCAACGAGGTGAACAACATCAAGATCGGTGTGAAGCTCGCCGTCCTCATCGTGATCCTCGGCCTCGTCTACGTGAAGCGGGACGAGGAGACGGTCGACAAGCCGATGTTCGCGGCGGTCGGCGCACTGACCACCGTCAACATCTTCCTCGCGACGCTCTGGAGCTGAGGCCTGCCCGGCGGCATGATCCGCCGGGCAGGGCAATACACCTGGGCCGTGGGGGCAGGCCCGCCCCACGGCCCACCGTCGGTCAGTACGGCCGGTCGCCCGCGATCGCCACGCGTTCGGCGACCCTGCGGTGCGGGGCGTAGTCGTCGACGGCGTAGTGCTGGGTGGCGCGGTTGTCCCAGAAGGCGACGTCGCCCGCCTGCCAGCGGAAGCGGACCTGGTACTCGGGTACGTGCGCCTGCCGGACCAGGAAGCCGAGCAGCCGGTCGCTCTCCTCGCGCTCCATCCCCACGATGCGTGTGGTGAAGGACGTGTTGACGAAGAGCAGCTTGCGGCCGGTCTCCGGGTGCGTGCGGACCACCGGGTGGACTACGGGCGGGAACCGGTCCTGGAGCGGGATCAGCTTCTCGGGGCCGTAGAAGCGGGCGAAGCCCGGGATGAAGTCGTGCACGGCCTGCGCCGTCTCGATCCGCGCCTTGACCTCGTCCGGCAGGTTGTCGTACGCGGCGGCCATATCGGCCCACATCGTGTCGCCGCCGTGCGGCGGCACCTCGTGCAGCTGCAGTACGGCGCCGAGTGCGGGCCGCTCGCGGAAGGTGACGTCGGCGTGCCAGACGTTCTCGAAGGTGGGGGTGGCACCGGCGCCCTTGTCGAAGCGGACGACGTCGTCGGCCGAGCCGCGGGCCAGCAGCGGGTTGGTCTCCAGCTCGCCCCAGTGGCGGGCGAAGGCGCGCTGCTGCTCGGAGCTGATCGAGGCGCCGCGGAAGAACAGCACCTTCCATTCGAGCAGCGCCCGGTTCAGCTCCTCGCGCAGGGCGGGGGTGAGCGGGCGGGAGAGGTCGACGCCTCGGATCTCGGCACCGATGACCGGGCCCTGCGGCACGACCTCGAACAGTTCGTACGGACGTGCCTCCCAGCCGTCCGGGACGCGGCGCAGGCTGCGGCGCCCTTCGTACATGCCGGCGGCGGGGACGCGGGCCTCGCGGAGCAGGGAGGGGGTGACGATCGTCATCGTGATGATCCTCGAGCGGTGGGTGAACGGGTCGGGCAGCCCGCACGGATCGGAATTCCGCGCGCGGCCGAGGCATGCGGAGGGGCTGTCCCATGTGGCCGACTGGAAGGGGCTGCCCCCTGAAGCCGACCGGAAGGGGAAGCCCCTGCAGCTAGCGACCCGATCGCTCGCACCCGCGCCGCCACGGGACCAGGAAGGTCTCGGCGGCGGCGGTCAGGTGCTGGATCATGCGTGCCATTGTGGGACCCGGGGCGCTGGACGGTCAATCGCGGCCGCCCGCCGCGCACGAGGGGCGGGCACCGGGCGCACCGGGCGGGCACCGGGCGCACCGGGCGGGCACCGGGCGCACCGGGGCGGAGACCGCGGACCGGATGCTCAGGCCGGACGCACGACGCTGTGGATCGGCATGTAGTAGATCGACTCGACCCGCACGTTGGTGCCCGGCTTCGGCGCGTGGATCATCTCGCCGTTGCCGATGTAGAGGCCCACATGGCTGATGTCGTCGTAGAAGAAGACCAGGTCGCCCGGTTTGGCGTTGTCGACGCTGACGGTCGTGCCCGCGTTCACCTGGTCCCAGGTGGTGCGCGGCAGTGAGATGCCCGCCTCCGCCCAGGCCTGCTGGGTGAGGCCGGAGCAGTCGTACGAATCGGGCCCGGCCGCGCCCCAGACGTACGGCTTGCCGATCTGGGCGCGCGCGAACTCGATGGCCTTGGCGGCCTTCGCGGCGTAGGAGTCGTCGGGGGCGGGGTCGGCGGGCTGCTCGCTCGCCTCCTCTTCCTCCTCCTGTGCGGCTTCCTCCCGGGCGGCCTCCTCGGCGGCCTGACGCCTGGCCTCCTCCTCCGCTGCCTGCTGGCGGGCCAGCTCCTGGGCCTTGCGCTCGGCCTCGGCCTTCCGCTTGCGCTCCAGCTCGGCCAGGCGCTCCTTCTCCTCGGCCGTCAGCTTCGCGAGCAGCTCGCGCGCCTCGCCCAGCTTCTTCTGCACGTCCTTCTTGCTGGTCTTCAGCTCGGACTCGGCCTCGCTGAGCTGCGCCAGGGAGTCGGTGGCCTCGCCCCGCTTCTTGTCGGCCTCGGTCTGCAGCCGCTGGAAGTCCTCGACTGCCTTGTGCTGCTGGCCGGAGAGACGCCCCATGAGCTGGCGGCGCGCGAAGTAGTCGTCGGGATCGTCCGAGAGCAGCAGGACGGCGGTGTCGGAGGTGCCGCCGCTGCGGTACTGCGCGGCGGCGATCTGCCCCAGTTCGCGCCGGGCCTCGTTGACCTTCTCGGTGCGCTTGGCGACCTCGTCCTGGAGATCGTTGAGCTTGCCGCGCTGCTGTTCGGTGCGCTCCTTGGCGAGGTTGTACTTCTGGGTGGCGGTGCCCGCCTCGCGGTACAGGGCGTCGACCTTCTTCTGCACCTCCTCCAGGGAGGGCTTCTCCGGCTCGCTGCGCGGGGCGGCGTTCGCCGTCTGTGCGAGCAGGGCGACGGAGGTGAGGGCGGCCGAGGTGATCCCGACGGCGTGTGACGTACGTATGCGACTGGTCCGCGGCTTGCGGTGCGAGGCCAAGGCCGGCGCTCCTTCCAGTGGGCGCCTACCGGGTTAGCTGTCGGGTTCGGGCGCAGGAAGGTCTGCCCTACGGGACGGTGGGGGCTGTCCCGATTCACCCCAAGGTCTGGTGGGTCCCCGGCTCCGGGTTGCCGTGCTCGGCGCTTCGGACTCGGCGCAGGCCGCCCGTTCCCGGCGTCGATCGCCGGTGGGGGTACGGGCCGCCCGCGCAGCACGCTAGCCAACTCGTGTGGCAGCTGTGAAGGTTGGTGTTCGATATGCCCGATACTTTTTCGTGACTTTCGCGGGGCGGGGTCGTTGGCGGCCTCTTCGGGCCTCTTTCGGACGCTTCCGGCCTCTTCCGGATGCTTCCGGAGGGGCCCGGGAGAGGCTCGCGAGGGGCCTGGGAAGGGCCGGGCGTGTCCGGCGAGGCGTCGCTCTCGTAGAACCCGGACCGGGTTGTCACACCGGGCGCCTAGACTCGGTAGGCGATGAGCAGCCTCTTTGACGACAGTTTTCTGGCGGGCCTCCAGGCCAAGGGCCGGTCCGGGCACGAGCCCGAGGACCACGGCCCCCCGCCGCCTCCCGAGGACGAGGGCCCGGAAGAGATTCCGGCGGACCTGTTCGGCGGGAGGTTCGACGCGCCCGCGCACCCGCCCGCGCACCGGGAGGCGTACTACCGCGACGGCGCCCCGCGCCCGGTCCTGGACAGCGCGGCCCTCCTGGAGGGGCTGAACGAGAACCAGCGCGCCGCCGTCACCCACAGCGACACCCCGCTGCTCATTGTGGCCGGCGCCGGCTCGGGCAAGACCCGCGTCCTGACCCACCGCATCGCGTATCTCCTCGCCGAGCGGAATGTGCACCCGGGTCAGATCCTCGCGATCACCTTCACCAACAAGGCCGCCGGTGAGATGAAGGAGCGCGTCGAGGAGCTGGTCGGCCCGCGGGCGGGCGCGATGTGGGTGATGACCTTCCACAGCGCCTGCGTACGGATCCTGCGCCGCGAATCGAAGAAGCTCGGCTTCACCTCCTCCTTCTCGATCTACGACGCCGCCGACTCGAAGCGCCTCATGGCCCTCGTCTGCCGTGACCTGGAACTCGACCCGAAGCGCTTCCCGCCGAAGTCCTTCACCGCGAAGGTCTCGGGCCTCAAGAACGAGCTCGTCGACGAGGAGGACTTCGCCGCCCGGGCAGCCGACGGCTTCGAGAAGACCCTCGCCCAGGCCTATGCGATGTACCAGGCCCGGCTGCGCGAGGCCAACGCCCTCGACTTCGACGACCTGATCATGACCACGGTCAACCTGCTGCGCGCCTTCCCGGACGTCGCCGAGCACTACCGCCGCCGCTTCCGGCACGTGATGGTCGACGAGTACCAGGACACCAACCACGCCCAGTACGCCCTCGTACGCGAACTCGTCGGCACCGGCGCACACGAGGAGGACGTACCGCCGAGCGAGCACGACCTGCCGCCCGCCGAGCTGTGCGTGGTCGGTGACGCCGACCAGTCCATCTACGCGTTCCGCGGCGCCACCATCCGCAACATCCTCGACTTCGAGGACGACTACCCGGACGCGACCACGATCCTCCTGGAGCAGAACTACCGCTCCACCCAGACCATCCTCTCCGCCGCCAACGCGGTCATCGAGCGCAACGAGTCACGCAGGCCCAAGAACCTGTGGACCAAGGCGGGCTCGGGCGCGCAGATCACCGGCTATGTCGCCGACACCGAGCACGACGAGGCCCAGTTCGTCGCCGACGAGATCGACCGCCTCACCGACGCGGGCGAGGCGAAGACCGGCGACGTCGCGGTCTTCTACCGTACGAACGCACAGTCCCGCGTCTTCGAAGAGATCTTCATCCGCGTCGGCCTGCCCTACAAGGTCGTCGGCGGCGTCCGCTTCTACGAGCGCAAGGAGGTCCGGGACGTCCTCGCCTACCTGCGCGTCCTCGCCAACCCCGAGGACACCGTCCCGCTGCGCCGCATCCTCAACGTGCCCAAGCGCGGCATCGGCGACCGCGCCGAAGCGATGATCGACGCGCTCTCCCTCCGCGAGAAGATCACCTTCCCGCAGGCCCTGGTCCGCGTCGACGAGGCGTACGGGATGGCGGCCCGCTCCGCCAACGCCGTCAAGCGCTTCAACACGCTGATGGAGGAGCTCCGTACGATCGTCGAATCCGGCGCGGGCCCCGCCACCGTCCTGGAGGCCGTCCTGGAGCGGACCGGATACCTCGCCGAACTGCAGGCCTCCACCGACCCGCAGGACGAGACCCGCATCGAGAACCTCCAGGAACTCGCCGCCGTGGCCCTGGAGTTCGAACAGGAGACGGAGGAAGGGGAGACGGGGACGCTCGCCGACTTCCTGGAGCGGGTTGCGCTCGTCGCCGACTCCGACCAGATCCCGGACGAGGACGAGGACGGCTCCGGCGTCATCACCCTGATGACCCTGCACACCGCCAAGGGCCTCGAATTCCCCGTCGTCTTCCTGACCGGCATGGAGGACGGCGTCTTCCCGCACATGCGTGCGCTCGGGCAGACCAAGGAACTGGAGGAGGAGCGCCGCCTCGCGTACGTGGGCATCACCCGCGCCCGCGAACGGCTCTACCTCACCCGCTCCACCCTCCGCAGCGCCTGGGGCCAGCCCTCCTACAACCCGCCCTCCCGCTTCCTCGAGGAGATCCCCGCCCAGCACCTGGAGTGGAAGCGCACCGGCGCCACCGTGCCCGCGCCGGTCGCGAAGGGCGGCCCGGCGGCCTCCGTCGCCGCCTCGCTCTCCTCCTCGATGGCGGCGCGCGCCGGGCGCGGCGGACCGTCCGGCTTCGCCACCCGCCGCGCGGGCGACAAGCCGGCGGTCTCCCTCGCGGTCGGCGACCGGGTCACCCACGACCAGTTCGGGCTCGGCACGGTCGTCGGCGTCGAGGGCTCCGGCGACAAGGCGCGGGCCACGATCGACTTCGGGGATCCGAAGCCGAAGGTGCTGCTGCTGCGGTACGCGCCGGTCGAGAAGCTGTAGACGGATACGCGAAGGGGTGGCCTCCGTCGTGGAGGCCACCCCTTCGCGTATTCATGAAGGATCCAAGCTCTGTCGGCTCAGCTCAACACAGCTCAGCTCGGCTTCAGGTCTGCTTCAGGTCAGGTCACGTCGGGTCGAGGCCGTGGTTGCGCAGCCAGGTCAGCGGGTTGATCGCCGAACCACCGGCCGGGCGGACCTCGAAGTGCAGGTGCGGTCCGGTGGAGTTGCCCGAGTTGCCCGAGTACGCGATCACATCGCCGGCCTTGACCGAGCCGCTGCGGATCTTGGTGCTGGACAGGTGGCAGTACCAAGTCTCGGTGCCGTCGGGCGCGGTCACGATCGCCATGTTCCCGTACGCGCCGTTCCACTGCGTCCGTACGGTGCCGTCCGTCGCGGCGAGCACCGGCGTGCCGTAGGAGACGGGGAAGTCGATGCCCGAGTGCACGGACATCCAGTTCACCCCGGCCTGCCCGTAGTACGCGCTGAGCCCGTGCCTCTTCACCGGCAGCGAGAACTTGGGCCGCAGCGCCTCCTTGCGGGCGGCCTCCTCGGCCTTGCGCTTCTTCTCGGCCTCCTGGCGCGCCTTCAGGTCGAGGCGCTCCTGCGTACGGCTCGCGCGGTCCGCGAAGTCGTCGGCATCGGCGGAGAGGGCCGCGAGCCGGGTGTCGAGCTTGCTGTTCGCGGCGACCGTCTCGACTGCTCCGGGGTCGGGGGCGGCCTGCGTCTTCGGCTCCTCGCCCGAGCCCATCGAACCGGCGACGGAAGCGGCGGCCACCCCGGCCACACCCAGCGCGCACACCGAGGGCACGGCGACCGTCAGCAGCGCGGAACGCTTCGCGGGGGTGCGGCGGCGGCCGCGGGAGCCGGAGCGCGGGCGGGGGGTGTGCGGGACGACGTGTACCGGACCCGGCTCGTCTTCGGGGGCGGTCCCGTAGTGGCCGTCCTCGTCGCGGCCGTCCTCGTAGTGGCCGTGCTGGTCGGGGCTGTGCTCGTCGTGGCCGAGGGTGACGGCCTCGGCGAGCAGCTCGCCCTCGGTGAAGGCGGTGTCCTCGTAACGGCCTTCGGGGTGCGCCTCGTTGTCGTAGGCGCCGCTCTCGTACGTCTCGTTCGCGTTCGCGCCGTTCGCGTACGTGTCGTTCCCGTATGCGCCGTTCGCGTACGTGGCGTCCTGGCCGTCGTGCGCAGAGGCTGCCGGCTCGGGCTCGTGAGCGACGGCCTCGGGGGCGAGGGTCTCGTAGCCGCCGGTGTCGTAGCCGCCGGTGTCGTAACCGCTCGTGTCGTAACCGCTCGTGTCGTAGCCGGTGCCGTCGTGGCCGAGGGTCTCGTAACTGCCGGTCGTGTACGAGGCGGTCGGGTAGGAGCCCGAGTGGTAGGGGTCCGTCGGATCCGTCTCGTGGCCGGTGCCGGTGTCCGTCCCGTACGCGGTGTCCGTGCCCGCCGAGTTCCAGGCGGTGGCGTCGTATGTGCCGGTGTCCGCGTAGCCGTAGGCGCCGGTCGTCTGCCAGGCGCCGGTGGTGTCCCACTGCTCGGTGCTGTGCGGACCGGCCTGCGCGGGGATGTCGCCGAGCGGCTGGTAGTCGGAACTCGCCCACATGGCGGTCGTGTCGTAGCCGCCGGTGCTGTAACCGGACGCTTCGTACGGGCCGGTGGACTGCGCAGCGTACGCGTCGTAGGACGCCGCCGGGTCGCTGCCGTAGGCCTGCGTCGCCTCGCCGCCGTAGCCCTGTGTCACGGGATCCGCGGTGGCGGTCCACTGGGAGCTGTCCCACTGGCCGCTCTGACCTGCGTCGTGCGCACCGGGCATGGACCCGAAGAGCGGGTCGGAAGCGAAGGCGGTGGTGTCGAAGGCACCCGTCGCATAGCCGCCGTGACCGGTGGCATGGCCGTGCTGTTCGTTCACCAACTTCTCTTTCGCCTCGACAGCAAGGGGGCGGAGCAGTGCGGCGACTGTACCCGGCGGTGTGCGAGTCCGACAATCTTCGGCAGGTTTCGTTGGTGAGTGAAAGGGGCAATCGGCCGTCTATCGGTGAACTATGGGCAGAGCTTTGGCCCTACGTTCGGCGCTTGTTCGAATTTTCGTCGCTGTGTGTAGTGGTCCGCAGTGTGTCGGAGGGCCTCTGGCAGCCGGGCGCAACACCTTCTAGCGCAGGGTCGCCTGCCGGTGCTCGGTCAGGATCTCGCCGATGACATGGCGCGCGGTGCCCGCCATCCGCGGATTCGTCCCGCGGTAGTAGGCGAGCTCGGCCAGCGCGATCGACAGGGCGAGCCCCCGGCCGCGTACCCAACTCGCCTCATCCGCCCCGACCGAGGCGCGGAACACGGGCCGCGCCTCGGCGGGCAGCACGTACCAGGCGGTGAGCAGATCCACCGTGGGATCACCGATGCCCATCAGGCCGAAATCGATGACCGCGGCGAGCCGGCCGCCGTCGAGCAGGATGTTGCCCGGCTGCAGATCGCCGTGCATCCAGCGGTCCGGGCCCTCGTAGCGGGGCGCGTCCAGCGCCTGCCGCCATACGGCGGCCGCGGCCGCCGTGTCGATCTCGCCGTTGAGCTTCCCGAGCGCCTCGCGGGTCTCCGCATCGCGGTCCGGGCCGAGCGGGATGCCGCGGGAGCCGCGCGGGGCGCCGGTGGTGTCGACGCGGCGCAGTGCGGTGATGAACGTGGCGAGGTCCGTGGCCAGTTCGTGCGGCTTCGTGACCGCGCCGGCCGTGGGTGTCGCGCCGTCGAGCCAGCGAAAGACCGACCAGGCGAAGGCGTATTCCTCGGTGGGTGCGCCCTTGGCCAGTGGCGCGGGGACCGGGAGAGGCAGCCGCCCGGCGAGTTTCGGCAGCCAGGTGAACTCGGCCTCGATCTCCCCGTCCGACCCGGCGCGCAGCGGGAGCCGTACGACCAGGTCCTCGCCGAGCCGGTACAGGGCGTTGACCGTCCCCGGCGAGTCCACCTGCGCGAGTGGCAGCCCGGCCCACTGCGGAAACCGCCCGTCGATCAGCCGCCGCACCAGCGCCGCGTCGATCTCCGCCTGGTCGGCGTGCATGCGACGGGGCTTGGCGGGGGTCGGGTCGGGGGCGGTCGGTTCGGGAGCGGGCGGCTCGGGGGTGGTCGGCTCGGGGGTGGTCACCGGGGTATCGAACTCGGGTGCGCGGGGGTGGTCAACTCATTTGTGGTGTACGGGGGTGGCGGGTGGTTCAGGCCACGGAGGCCGCGCCCGGGGTGCTCGTCTGCGCATCGGCGTCGTCGATGGCCTGGCGTACGACCGTCGCGACGGAGGGGTGGACGGGCAGCGCGAGATGCCCGATGCCGCTCACCCGCACGTTGTGCGCGTGCAGATCCGGATGGTCGACGCAGGCGGTCTCCAGCGGGGACATCAGCTGGTCCAGATCGCTCCAGAAGCCGACGAACCGGGTGCGGCAGCCGGGCGCCGGTGCGGCCAGCTCGGTGATCACCTCGGATCCGGGGCGCATCTGGCGCACGATCGGATGGGCGTCCATCGCCGGTACGACCCGAGTGCCGCCGTGCGGCGTGCCGAGCGTGACGAGGGTGCGGACGCGGGCGTCGCCGCCCTGGCGCTGCACGTAATAGCGGGCGATCAACCCGCCGAGGCTGTGCCCGACGATGTCCACCTCGCGCTGCCCGGTTCGCTCGCACAACTCCTCGACATGGGCGCCGAGCAGCCGGGCCGCCTCGCGGATGTCGCAGGTCAGGGGCGAATAGTTGAGGGAGGCGAGATGGCGGCGGCCGTGCCGGGCGAGGGCGCGGCGCAGCAGGACGAAGACCGAACGGTTGTCGACGAAGCCGTGCAGGAGGACGACCGGGCGGTCGTGGGGGCCGACGGGCAGACGGGGCGGATCCTGGGAGGAGTCCGTGGCCGTGGGGGAGATGTGCGGACGTTCCTGGATCATCCCGGACGGGTAGAGCAGCACATGTCCCGTGAGGATCGCGAGCTCCAGCACATTGGCCTTGACCAGCGCGGAGGAGGCGAGCAGGCGTCGCAGCGTCCACTCCGGCAGGAGGAGCCGGGCCCACTCCGACAGGGACAGGGGTGGGGGCCTGAGGATCCCCAGAAGACGCGCAGCCGCCATGAGCCGACCTCCCGAACGGCACACGGAGTACCAGTGCCGCGTACCGGCCGCGCGTGGTGAACGTGTCCCACGTGTGATTTCCCCCTCCCTCCGCACCGCGAAACTGCCGGGCCTGGGATGCTGGAGATAACGTTCGTTCACTTCTTCGGGGTCTCTTGGTGAGACTCCGGGCACTCCCGGGGCACACTCCAGGGGTCCGTACGACTTGCTCGACATGGAGGCAGCGATGGGTGCGACAGCCGGTCCGATCCGCGTGGTGGTCGCCAAGCCCGGTCTCGACGGCCACGACCGCGGGGCCAAGGTGATCGCGCGGGCGCTGCGCGATGCCGGCATGGAGGTCATCTACACGGGCCTGCATCAGACGCCCGAGCAGATCGTGGACACGGCCATCCAGGAGGACGCCGACGCCATCGGCCTCTCGATCCTCTCCGGCGCCCATATGACGCTCTTCGCCAAGGTCATCGAGCTGCTCAAGGAGCGGGACGCCGAGGACATCAAGATCTTCGGCGGCGGGATCATCCCCGAGGAGGACATCCCCCCGCTGAAGTCGCTCGGCGTCGCGGAGATCTTCACGCCCGGCGCCACCACCGGGGCGATCGTGGACTGGGTACGCGGAAACATCGCCCACGCGGTCTGACCCGCCCCCTCGCCGCGCGCCCCCTCGCCGCGCGCCCCCTCGGCGCCCGCCCCCGCCCTGGCCGCGCCTGTCTCGCGCGCGTCCGGCTCCCTTGCGCGCGCTCGGTCCCTCGGCTGCCTGAAAGCTCGCGCCTTCGGGTGCCCGAGAGCTCGCGCGCGGCCGACTCCTCGGGTGCCTGCTCCCTCGCGCGTCTGCTCCCTCTTGGGCCTGATTCCTCGCGTGTCTGCTCCCTCGCGCGTGGCCGATGCTCGCGGCGGGGCCTTCCCGCCGGCTCCCGCCCGCGCCCCGTCCCCTTACTCACGTCCCGCAAGCTCCTCCCGCATCGCGGCCCGCAGCCGGAGCGTGCCCACGAGGCGCTGGAACGCCTCGGCCCAGTAGCCCCCCGCGCCGGGCGCGCCCCCCTCCGCCTCGTCGGGGGTGGCCGTCAGCGCGTCGAGGCGGGCGGCCGCGCCCGGGTCCAGGCAGCGTTCGGCCAGCCCCATCACCCCGCTGAACGACCAGGGATAACTCCCGGCGTCCCGCGCGATGTTGAGCGCGTCCACCACCGCACCCCCGAGCGCCTCGCTCCACGGCAGCGTGCACACCCCGAGCAATTGGAACGCCTCGGAAAGCCCGTGTGCCGCGATGAACCCCGCCACCCAGTCCGCCCGCTCCGCCCCCGGCAGCGTCGCCAGCAGCTTGGCCCGCTCGGCCAGCGAGACGGCCCCCGGCCCCGCCGCCCCCGGCGCGGCCGCCTCGCCCAGCAGGGCCCGCGCCCACCGGGCATCCTGCTGCCGCACGGCGGCGCGGCACCACGCGGCGTGCAGTTCGCCCTGCCAGTCGTCCGCCACCGGCAGCGCCACTATCTCGGCCGGTGTCCGCCCGCCCAGCCGCTGCGGCCAGGCAGCGAGCGGCGCCGCCTCCACCAGCTGGCCCAGCCACCACGCCCGCTCCCCACGCCCGGGCGGCGGCGTCGCCACCACACCGTCCCGCTCCATCCCCGGATCGCACTCGTGCGGCGCCTCGACCGTGATCCCGCCGCGCAGCGTGTCCAGCGCGACGCTCGTCGCGGCCCGCGCGGCCATCCGCCCGGCCAGCGCCGAGCCGGGCAGCGCCGAGAGGAGCTCGGCCGCGGTCGTCCGCACATTGCGGCTGCGGTCGCTCAGGGCCCGCTCCAGGAACGGCTCGTCGCCTGCGGACAGTCCGGACCGCAGCGAGTCGAGGAACATCAGCCGGTCCTCGGCCCGCTCGGTGGACCAGCTACTCTCCAGGAGCGCCCGCGCGGCCCCGGGATCATGCGCCCGTACGGCGCCCAGCAGCGCGACCCGCTCGGCGAACAGTCCCTCCTCCCACAGCAGCCCCACCGCCGCCTGATCCTCCGGTGCGGGCAGCGCGCTGCCGCCGGGTGTGGAGCGCAGCGCGAACTTCCACTCCGGATTGAGCCTCGCCAGCCACAGCGCGCGCGGGCCCGCGAAGGCCAGCGCGGGCGGCCGCAGATCGGTGCGGCCGCGTGCGGCGTCGAGCAGCGCGGGCAGCAGCTCCGGCGGGGCGGCGTACCCGTACTCGTTGGCGGCCGCCAGCCACTGCGGCAGCAGTTCGGTGAGATCGGGCGCCGCGCCGCGCCGTCCCCCGCCGCCCGTGCCGGGCCGGTCGGCGAGCAGCAGCGCGAGAT
>NZ_JBLMKT010000070.1:0-34320 GCF_047779955.1 Streptomyces lothianensis
CCCGCCTCACCGACATGGCCCGCACCCGCGGCCTCACCCTCAACACCGTCGTCCAAGGCGCCTGGGCCCTCCTCCTCGCCGGACTCACCGGACAACACGACATCACCTTCGGCGCCACCGTCTCCGGACGCACCCCCCACATCAACGGCGTCGAAAACATCGTCGGACTCCTCATCAACACCATCCCCGTACGCGTCACCCTCCACCCCGACCAAACCCTCGAAAACCTCCTCACCACCCTCCAACACCACCAAGCCACCCTCACCCCCCACCACCACACCAACCTCGCCACCATCCAACGCCACACCGGCCACAACGAACTCTTCGACACCTCGACCGCCTTCCAGAGCGTGCCGTGGGACGAGGAAGCGCTCCGGGCTCCGGGCCTGGAGGCCACGGACCTCACCGACGAGGACACTCCGGTCATCCACTACCCGTTGAGCCTTGTCGTCTCCCCGGGAGCCGAGCTGCGCCTGGAGGTGAACCACCGGCCCGATGTCGTGTCCGACGAGCGGGCCCGGGATGTGCTCGACGGACTGTGCGAGCTGCTCGCCACCATGGCCACGGAGCCGGAACGGCGCGTAGGCCGGCTCAGCACGCTCCCGGCCCGTCGAAACGCCCTGGTGCTGCACGAGTGGAACCGGACCTCTCGTTCCCTCGCGCCCGTCACCCTGGCGGAGGCGTTCGCCGCCCAGGTCCGCCGCAACGGCTCCGCACCCGCCCTGGTCTGTGAGGACGTCTCTCTCTCCTACGCCGAGCTGGACGCACGTGCCAACCAGCTGGCCGCGGAG
This sequence comes from Streptomyces lothianensis, assembly GCF_047779955.1. NCBI lineage: Bacteria > Bacillati > Actinomycetota > Actinomycetes > Kitasatosporales > Streptomycetaceae > Streptomyces > Streptomyces lothianensis. The sequence goes on from NZ_JBLMKT010000070.1 coordinate 792, forward strand.
TTGGCGGAGGCAGGCGTCGGGCCGGAGACCCGGGTCGTCGTCGCGCTGCCACGGGGAATCGACTGGGTGACCTCCGTGCTCGCCGTCGTCAAGGCCGGTGGTGTCTTCGTACCGGTGGACCTGGCCTATCCGGCGGAACGCGTCCGGCATGTCCTCGCCGATGTACGCCCGGCCTGTCTGCTCACCGCATCGGACACCGTGTGGGCCGCGGAGCCGTTCGACGGACGCCGGCTCCTGGTCGACGACGCGGCCTTCCGAAGCCGTGTGGCCCGGCGCCCGGCAGAGCCCCTCGCCGCGTGCGGCCTGCGTCCCGGGAACGCCGCCTATGTGATCTACACCTCCGGTTCGACCGGGCTGCCGAAGGGGGTGGAGGTCACCCACCAGGGAATCGCCAGTCTCGTCCGGGCCCAGGTGGAGACCACCGGTCTCGACTCCGACAGCGTGGTGCTCCAGTTCTCCTCGCCCGGCTTCGACGCCATCGTCTTCGAGCTGTGCATGTCGCTGATGACCGGCGCACGGCTGGTGCTCGCCCCCGGTGAGTCGCGGCTGCCCGGTGAACAGCTCGTGCGGCTGATCGCGGAGCAGGGAGTCACCCACGCGGTCGTCGTGCCGTCGGTGCTCGCCGCGATCGACGTGGAGTCCGTCCCCTCGGTGTCCTCCCTGGTCGTCGCCGGCGAGGCGCTCCCGAGGGAGCTCCTCGACCGGTGGGCGCCGGGACGGCGGCTGCACAACGCGTACGGGCCGACGGAGTCGACGATCTGCGCCACCATCTCGGGTCCCCTGCGGGCCGGAGCCGATCCGGTGATCGGCGGCCCGCTCGTCAACACACAGGTGTACGTGCTCGACGCGATGCTGCGGCCGGTGGCACCCGGAATCCCGGGCGAGCTCTACATCGCGGGAGCCGGACTGGCGCGCGGTTACGCGAATCGTCCGGGCGTGACCGCGGAACGCTTCGTCGCCTGCCCCTTCGCGGAGCCCGGCGCGCGCATGTACCGCACCGGCGACGTGGTGCGGTGGACCGCCGACGGTGAACTGGAGTTCGTCGGCCGAGCCGACGACCAGGTCAAGATCCGCGGGTTCCGCATCGAGCTGGGGGAGGTGGAGGCCGCCGTCGCGCGGCAGCCTTCGGTCGGCCGGGTGGCCGTCCTGGCCAGGGGCGAGCAGACCGGGGCCAAGCGCCTCGTCGCCTATGTGGTGCCGGCCGACCCGGGAACCCTGCCGCTGGACACGGAGCTGCTGCGTGCGCGGGTCGCGGAGAGTCTGCCCGACTACATGGTGCCCACGGCCTTCGTGGTGCTCGACGATCTGCCGACCACCGTCACCGGCAAGCTGGACCACCGGGCGCTGCCGGAACCGGAGTTCGCCCCCGCCGCGGACGGCAGGGCGCCCGCCAATGCCCGCGAGGAACTGTTCTGCGACCTGTTCGCCGAGGTGCTCGGTGTTGCCTCGGTGGGCGTCGACGACGACTTCTTCGCACTGGGCGGCGACTCCATCGCCTCGATCCAGCTGGTGGCCAGGGCCCGGAAGGCGGGCCTGGGTCTGGCGCCCCGGGACGTGTTCGCGTCCCGGACGGTGGCCCGGGTCGCCGAGGTGGCCACGGTGGTCGATCCCCCGCAGGCCTCCTGCGCCGAGCCTGCGGCCGGACCGCTCATCTCGCTGAGCGCCGAGGAAGAGGAGGAGTTCGAGACTCTCTGGAACGACTAGGGCATGTCCCCGCCCCGACTTCCCGCCTTCCCGCGGTCCTTCGCGGGAGTGCACTCCGACCGTCGCGGCTCAACAGCAGTCGCGTATCACGAGAGGAACCGAGGACCGATGACGAACCCGTTCGAGGACGAGAAGCTGTCCTACCTGGCACTGGTCAATGACGAAGGCCAGTACTCGCTGTGGCCGGCCTTCGCCGAGGTGCCGTCCGGCTGGAGGGTGGCCAGCGGCCCGGCCGACCGTGCCGCCTGCCTGGCCCATGTCACCGAGCACTGGACGGACATGCGGCCCAAGAGCCTGGTGGCCGCGATGGAGGGTGCCGGCGCCTGACGTCCGCCCCCGCGGCCCGGCACGTCACCCTTGTGGCCCGGCACGTCGCCCTTGTGGCCCGGCACCGGAGTTCCCGGCGCCGGGCCACCGGCATGCCGTCGGCCGGTTACTGGGCGGACGCCGTGAGGTCGGCACGGCGCGGACCCGCGTACGTCTGCAGGCGGGCCAGACTCAGGCCGGTCAGGCGGGTGACCTCGCCGCTGTCCAGGGCGCCGCAGTCCAGGCCGCGCAGCAGGTAGCCGGCCAGCGCCTTGGCGGTGGCCGGCTCGTCCATGACGGCTCCGTCGACGTGGTTGGCGTAGGCGGCGAGGCGCTTGGCGGCGGACTCGAAGCCTTCGCGGTAGAAGGCGAAGACGGCCGCGTAGCGGGTCGGGATGTGGCGCGGGTGCATGTCCCAGCCCTGGTAGTAGGCGCGGGCCAGGGCTCGGCGGGTGAGGCCGTAGTGCAGCCGCCAGGCCTCGTGGACCTGCTCGGTGGTGCCGACGGGCAGCACGTTCGTGGAGCCGTCGGAGACGCGCACGCCGGTGCCGGCCGCGGCGACCTGCATGATGGCCTTCGCGTGGTCGGCGGCGGGGTGGTCGCTGGCCTGGTAGGCGGCGGAGACGCCGAGGCAGGCGCTGTAGTCGAAGGTGCCGTAGTGCAGGCCGGTCGCGCGGCCCTCGGCGGCGTCGATCATCTTCGCCACAGTCGCGGTGCCGTCGGCGCCGAGGATGGACTGGCTGGTCTCGATCTGGATCTCGAAGCCGATCCGGCCCGGGGTCAGCGCGTGCGCCTTCTCGAACTGCTCGAGCAGGCGCACCATCGCGGTGACCTGCTCCGGGTAGGTCACCTTCGGCAGGGTGAGGACCAGGCCCTCCGGCAGGCCGCCGGCCTCCATCAGGCCGGTGAGGAAGACGTCGAGGGTGCGGATACCGCGGTCGCGGACCGGGGCCTCCATGCACTTCATGCGGATGCCCATGTACGGGGCGGCGGTGCCGTTCCGGTAGGCCTCGGCGATCAGCTTCGCGGCGCGGGCGGCGTCGAGGTCTTCGTTCTCGGGGGACTTGCCCTTGTAGCCGTCCTCGAAATCGACCCGCAGGTCCTCGACGGGCTCGCGCTGCAGCTTGGCGCGCACCCGCTCGTAGACGGGCTCGGCGAGCTCGTCGCCGAGGCCGAGCAGCTCGGCGAAGGTCCCCGCGTCGGGGGCGTGCTCGTCGAGCGAGGCGAGCGCCTGGTCGCCCCAGGACCGTATGGTGTCGGCCTGGAAGACCTCACCCGGTACGTAGACGGTGTGCACGGGCTGGCGGGTGCCGGGGTCGCCCGGGTAGCGGCGCTCGAGTTCCGCGTCGACCGGGGCGAGGGAGGCGCTGATCTCCTCGCTGAACGCACCTGCGAGGCTCGTCGCCACCTGCTCTTGCTGACCCATTCCCGCATCCTCCGCTTTCAGTTTTCCGCTTCACGGAATCAACAATCCGTATAGCGAAGTTATCCGGGAGCTTCCCCGCTGGTCAACACCCACCCTCATCGTGAACGCCACAGAAGGAGACCGCGTGCCGAGCCTCGATGTCATGTCCTTCAACCTGCGCCACGCCGGTGACCGGCCCCCGCACAGCTGGCCGGAACGCCGGCCCGCCATGGCGGAGCTGCTGCGCGCCACGAGCCCTGCAGTGATCGGCACCCAGGAAGGCCTCTACCAGCAGCTGAGGGACATCGAGCAGGACCTCGACGGGCGCTACGCGTGGATCGGCACGGGACGCTCGGGCGGCAGCCGCGGCGAGTTCATGGCCGTCTTCCACGACACCCGGCGGCTGGCCCCGGTGGAGTACGAGCACTACTGGCTCTCGGGCACCCCGGAGGTCATCGCCTCCAACACCTGGGGCGGCAGCTCGATCCGCATGGTGACGTGGGTGCGGCTGCGGGACCTGCGCTCCGGCGGCGAGTTCTACGTGGTCAACACGCACCTGGACGTCTCCTCGGCCGAGGCCCGTATGCGTTCGGCCGAGCTCATCATCCGGCGACTGGCAGGTCTCGACCGTTCACTGCCGCTGCTCGTGACCGGCGATTTCAACGTTCCGGCGCACGGCGACCCGGTATACGACGCCTTCCTCGGCGCGGGCCTCGTCGACACCTGGGACGCGGCCGGGCACCGCGGCGGGCAGTACGGCACCTTCCACGGGTACGGGCCGCTCGAACCGGGCGGCGACCGGATCGACTGGATCCTCGCCTCGCCGGGCGTGCGTACCCACACCGCCGCGTGCCCCACGTTCCGCCTCGACGGACGGTTTCCGAGCGATCATCTGCCCGTACAGGTGTCGCTCACGCTCGGGTGAGGCTTCGGCGGACACGCTCGGGCGGGGTTCGGCCGTGGAACCCGAAGGCCCCCGGATCCGCGTACGTTGTACGGGATCCGGGGGCCTCGGAGGCAAACTGCGGGGATCAGCCCTTGCGGGTCTCGATCTCCTGGGTCAGCTGCGGGACGACCTCGAAGAGGTCGCCGACCACGCCGTAGTCGACCAGGTCGAAGATCGGGGCCTCGGCGTCCTTGTTGATCGCCACGATCGTCTTCGAGGTCTGCATACCGGCGCGGTGCTGGATCGCGCCGGAGATGCCGGAGGCGATGTACAGCTGCGGCGAGACCGACTTGCCGGTCTGGCCGACCTGGTTGGAGTGCGGGTACCAGCCGGCGTCCACGGCGGCACGCGAGGCGCCGACGGCCGCACCGAGCGAGTCGGCGAGCTTCTCGATGATCGCGAAGTTCTCGGCGCCGTTGACGCCACGGCCGCCGGAGACCACGATCGCGGCCTCGGTCAGCTCGGGACGGCCGGTCGACTCGCGCGGGGTGCGCGCGACGACCTTGGTGCCGGTGGCACCGGCCGAGAAGGAGACCTCGAGGGCCTCGACGGCGCCGGCGGCCGGGGCGGCCTCCACGGCGGCCGAGTTCGGCTTGACCGTGATGACCGGGGTGCCCTTGGACACGCGGGACTTGGTGGTGAAGGAGGCGGCGAACGCGGACTGCGTCGCGACCGGGCCCTCGTCACCGGCCTCCAGGTCGACGGCGTCGGTGATGATGCCGGAGCCGATGCGGACCGCGAGGCGGGCCGCGATCTCCTTGCCCTCGGCGGAGGACGGCACGAGCACGGCGGCCGGGCTCACGGCGGCGTGCGCGGCCTGCAGCGCGTCCACCTTCGGCACGACCAGGTAGTCGGCGAACTCCGGGGCGTCCGCGGTCAGGACGCGGGTGGCGCCGTGCTCGGCGAGCGCGGCGGCGGTGTCGGCGGCACCGTTGCCCACGGCGACGGCGACGGGCTCACCGATGCGGCGGGCCAGCGTCAGCAGTTCCAGGGTGGGCTTGCGGACGGCACCGTCGACGTGGTCGACGTAGACGAGAACTTCAGCCATGGGACTTCTTCTCTCCTGCAGGTACGAAGCGTTCGGGGGCGGTTACCGGCTCTGCGAGCCTCAGATGAACTTCTGGCTCGCGAGGTACTCGGCCAGCTGCTTGCCGCCCTCGCCCTCGTCCTTGACGATCGTGCCGGCGGTACGGGCCGGACGCTCGGCGGCCGAGTCGACCGCGGTCCAGGCACCCTCGAGGCCGACCTCGGCCGCGTCGATGTCCAGGTCGTCCAGGTCCAGGGACTCCACCGGCTTCTTCTTGGCGGCCATGATCCCCTTGAAGGAGGGGTAACGGGCCTCGCCCGACTGGTCGGTGACCGACACGACGGCGGGCAGCGCGGCCTCGACCTGCTCGGAGGCGGCGTCGCCGTCCCGGCGACCCTTGACGGTGCCCTCGTCGACGGATACCTCGGAGAGCAGCGTGACCTGCGGAACCTCCAGGCGCTCGGCCAGCACCGCCGGCAGCACACCCATGGTGCCGTCGGTGGAGGCCATACCGCAGATGACCAGGTCGTAGCCGGTCTTCTCGATGGCCTTGGCGAGCACCAGCGAGGTACCCATCACGTCGGTGCCGTGCAGGTCGTCGTCCTCGACGTGGACGGCCTTGTCGGCGCCCATGGACAGCGCCTTGCGCAGCGCGTCCTTGGCGTCCTCGGGGCCCACCGTCAGCACGGTGATCTCTGCGTCGTCGGCCTCTTCGGCGATCTGGAGCGCCTGCTCGACCGCGTACTCGTCGAGCTCCGAAAGCAGGCCGTCGACATCCTCGCGGTCAACGGTCAGGTCATCGGCGAAGTGCCGGTCGCCGGTGGCGTCGGGCACGTACTTCACACAGACAACGATCCTCAAGCTCACGCCGGCTCTCCTACTGCATCGTCTCGAACTGGGCTGGCTGCTGCCTCGTACCAGGCAGCATAGGCGCCTGGAGCGGCGATCCCGGACGGGGCGGCCCCCGCTCCACCCGGAATGTTACTAGTCAGTACACCTTGCGCTCGCCCACTGAGCAAGCGCTTGGACTGTGACCTTGCCAACGGATCGTATGACTTCGGACGATGACTTCCCAGGCACGCGCGGCGGAGGTTGGTCACAGTCGCCTCCCTGGTCGCACGTACCGGCTCGCACGCGGGCCGCTCACGGCTCGCACACAGGCCGCCCATGGCTCGCGCGCGGCGGGTTCACGGCTCGCGCAGGCCGTTGAACGAGCCCCCGTGGTACAGCAGCGGGCTGCCCTCGCCGCTCGCGTCACCGGCCACTGCCTGCGCCACGATCAGCCGGTGGTCGCCGGCCGGGACGCGGGCGATGATCCGGCAGCCGAGCCAGGCGAGCACGCCGTCGAGGACGGGCACTCCGCCGGGGCCCTCGTGCCAGACGGTGGGCGGGGCGAAGCGGTCCGCGCCGCTGCGGGCGAAGCGTGCGGCGAGCTCGCGCTGGTGCTCGCCGAGGATGTGGACGCCGATGTGCTCGACCCGGTCGATCACCGGCCAGGACGAGGAGCCCGTGCCCACCACGAAGGAGATCAGAGGCGGCTCGGCCGAGGCCGAGGTGAGCGAGGTGGCGGTGAAGCCGACCGGTCGCTCGCCTTGGGCGGTGACCACCGCGACGCCCGCGGCGTGGCGCCGGAAGACCGACCTCAGCAGCTGGGGCGAGCCGGGCTGCACGGGCGGGGTGGCCCCGGTGGACTGCACCGGCACCGCGAACTCGATCGACATGCCCCCAGGCTTCCGATCCGTGCTCGATACAGTCAAGTGCCCCCGGGAATCTGGGAGAAGACTCACGTCACCCGGGCCCGGGCTCCCTCGCCACGCGCCGCGGTCACACCACCGCGCCGAGCGCGGCGATCACATCGGCCTTGCGCGGCAGACCGGCCGCCCGGCGCACGACGCGCCCCTCGGCGTCGAGGACCAGCACGGTCGGGGTGCGCTCGATCTCCAGGAGCCGCATCAGCTCCAGATGCCCCTCGGCATCGATCTCGACATGCGCCACGCCGGACACCATCGCCGCGACCTCGGCGAGCAGGCGCCTGGTGGCCCGGCAGGGCTGGCAGAAGGCGCTGGAGAACTGCACGAGAGTGGCGCGTTCCCCCAGGTCGGCCCCCAATTGCCGTACCGTGAGCCTGGTCCGTTCCGCCTCCACCGTGACCCTCCTGGCCGAGTTCCGCTTGCGTACGTGATGAGAATCTCTCGCCACCAGGTGGCTGTTCGCCCCGCCATGGGGCACGATCTCGCCAAGCCCCGAAACCTACGGGCCCGTAACTTCGAGCCCGGGAGACCCAGTCCCTGGCATACGGAAGGGTCTCCCACACCCATGGCAGAACTCGTCTACCGCCCGGTCATCGGAGCAGCGCTGACCATGTTCAAGGCGCTTGATCTGAAGATCGACCTCAAGGGCTCGGAGCATATTCCGCGCACCGGCGGCGCCGTTCTGGTCAGCAATCACATCAGCTACATGGACTTCATCTTCGCAGGTCTCGCGGCCCGGCCCCAGAAGCGCCTGGTGCGCTTCATGGCGAAGGACTCGGTGTTCCGGCACAAGGTGTCGGGGCCGCTGATGCGGGGCATGAAGCACATCCCCGTGGACCGCGCGCAGGGCGAGCAGGCCTATGCGCACGCCCTCGACTCGCTGCGCAAGGGCGAGGTCATCGGGGTGTTCCCGGAAGCGACGATCTCCACCTCGTTCACGCTGAAAACCTTCAAATCGGGTGCCGCGCGTCTGGCACAGGAGGCCGGGGTCCCCCTGGTGCCGGTGGCACTGTGGGGCACGCAGCGGCTGTGGACCAAGGGACGGCCGCGCAACTTCAAGCGCTCGCACATCCCGGTGACGATCCGGGTGGGCGAGCCGCTGGAGGCACCGAAGGACCAGTTCGCGGGTGCGATCACCCGGCGGCTCAAGGACCGCGTCCAGGAGCTGCTCGAAGCGGCGCAGCGCGCCTATCCCGTACGGCCCAAGGGCAGCGAGGACACCTGGTGGGTGCCCGCACACCTCGGCGGTACGGCCCCGACGCCCGCGACCGCCCGCGGGGCCGAGGCCGGCTGAGCGGCGCGCGGAATCCGACGCGCCTGCACCGCCTGCACCGCCCGGAGCGCGTGGAGCGCCCGGAGCGCGTGGAGCGCCTAGAGCGCGCGGAGCGCCTCGGGGAGCGTCCGCCACAGGGACGGGCGGTCGGGGGCCGATCTGAGGGCCGCCAGGACCGCCGGGTGCGGTGTGTCGTACAGCGTCGGGTAGTCGCGCTCGGCGAGCGTCTCGCGCGGGATCCATTCGAGGCGCTCCCCCGCGGTGGAGAACTCGGCACCCAGGCCCGGCCGGTTCCCGCGCGGGTCCTGCCGGTGCCAGGCGCCTTCGAGATGGACGGCGATCAGGCCGTGCACCGCGTAGCCGGCTTCGGGACTGTCGCCGAGCGTCAGGCGCTGGTAGCAGAAGGCCGTGGGGATCGACTCGGCGCGCAGGAGGGCGGCGAGGGCGTGGGATTTCGCGTGGCAGATGCCGGTTCTTTTGTCGAGGACGTCCGATGCGCGCCAGGTGACGCGGAGGTCGTCCACGTCGTGGGAGTGCGGGATGGTGTCGCGGACGAACTCGTACGCGGCCCGGGTGTATGAGTATGCGTCGGGGTGAGCAGCACGGAGGGTGGCCGCGGTGGTGCGGACCGTGGGGTGCTCGTGGTTGATTGCCTCGTCCGAGGCAAGGTACGCGGACAGGTCTGCGGATTGCTGGATCAGCTCCATGAGCTCGGAGCATAAATATGCAGCCGGACGCAATGCAATGCATTTGCGTCCGGCTGCATGTCTGTACGCGTCAGCGCGCCATTTCCTCCTTGAGGGCTGACACGAAGGAGTCCACGTCGTCCGCCGTCGTGTCGAAGGCGCACATCCAGCGGACGTCTCCGGAGGCCTCGTCCCAGAAGTAGAAGCGGTAGCGCTCCATCAGGCGGCGGCTGACGTCGTGCGGGAGCCGGGCGAAGACCGCGTTGGCCTGCACCTCGTAGAGGATCTCGACACCGGGCACCGCCCGTACGCCCTCGGCGAGGCGCTGGGCCATCTCGTTGGCGTGGCGCGCGTTGCGCAGCCACAGGTCCTTGGCGAGCAGGGCTTCCAACTGCACGGAGACGAAGCGCATCTTGGAGGCGAGCTGCATGGACAGCTTGCGCAGATGCTTCATGTGCGAGACCGCGTCGGGGTTCAGAACCACGACCGCCTCGCCGAAGAGCATGCCGTTCTTCGTGCCGCCGAAGGACAGGATGTCCACGCCGGCACGCGAGGTGAACGTGCGCAGCGGGACGTCGAGCGCGGCGGCCGCGTTGGCAAGCCGAGCGCCGTCGAGGTGCACCTTCATGCCGCGCGCGTGGGCGTGCTCGCAGATCGCGCGGATCTCCTCGGGCGTGTAGAGCGTGCCCAGTTCGGTGTTCTGCGTGATCGAGACGACCTGAGGCATCGCCCGGTGTTCGTCGTCCCAGCCGAAGGCCTGGCGGTCGATCAGCTCCGGCGTGAGCTTGCCGTCGGGGGTCGAAACGGTGAGCAGCTTCAGGCCACCCACTCGCTCGGGCGCCCCGCATTCGTCGACGTTGATGTGCGCGCTCTCGGCGCAGATCACCGCACCCCAGCGGTCGGTGAGCGCCTGCAGCGCGGTCACGTTGGCCCCGGTGCCGTTGAACACCGGGAAGGCCTCGGCACTCGCGCCGAAGTGGGCGCGGATCAGCGTCTGCAGGTGCTCGGTGTACTCGTCCCCGCCATAGGCGACCTGGTGGCCGCCGTTGGCGAGGGCGAGGGCGGCGAGGATCTCGGGGTGCGCGCCGGCGTAGTTGTCGCTGGCGAAGCCGCGTATTTCCGGATCGTGGTGCCGCTTGGCATCCGTCTTCGGGGGGTTCGGGGGGTTCGCAGGGACCGGGTTGTTCGGTGTGGTCACGGCTGCTCGGTCAGCCACAGGCGCTTTCCGTTCACTTCCTGGGCGGGCCGCTCCCAGACTCCGGCGATGGCCTCGGCCAGCTCCTTGACGTCCGTGAAGCCCGCGAACTTCGCGTTCGGGCGCTCGGCGCGCATCGCGTCGTGCACCAACGCCTTCACGATCAGGATGGCAGCCGCGGCCGACGGGCCCGCATCGCCCCCTGCCTTGCGGAAGGCGTCACCGAGGGCGAGCGTCCACGCCTCGGCGGCCGACTTGGCGGCGGAGTACGCCGCGTTGCCCGCGGTGGGCTTGCTCGCGCCGGCGGCGCTGGTCAGCAGGTAGCGGCCGTTCGGGCTGCGCAGGAGTCCGTCGTGGAAGGCCAGTGAGGTGTGCTGGACGGTGCGGATCAGGAGCTTGTCGAGGAAGTCCCAGTCGGCGAGGTCCGTCTCCATGAAGGAGGCGCTGCCCCGCCAGCCGCCGACGAGATGCACCAGGCCGTCGATCCGGCCGAACTCCTTCTCGGTCCGCGCGGCCCATTCCTTGGTCGCGTCGAGATCGAGGAGGTCCACGGTGTCGCCGGTGACAGTGGCCCCGCCGTGCGCATACCGCGCGGCGTCCACAGCCTCCGCGAGGCGCGCGGCGTCCGCGTCGGCGGCGACCACGACCGCACCTGCCTCGGCCAGGCGCAGCAGCGTGGCGCGTCCCGCCGGTCCGGCGGCGCCCGCCACGGCGATCACGGCGCCGCTCAGTGTCCCGTTCCCGTTGCCGTTCCCGTTCATGCCACTCATCTCCGCACGCTGGTGACTCACGCGGCCACCTGCTCGGCGCTCTCCGCGGTGATGCCCTTGGTCGAGGCGATCACGGACTTCAGCTTCTTGGACAGCGCCTCATAGAACATGCTCAGCGGAAACTCGTCCGCAAGCACCTCGTCGACGAGCTTGCGGGGCGGCAGGCTGGTGTCGAGGGCGTCGGGGCCCTTGGCCCAGCGCGAGCCGGGGTGCGGTGCGAGGTAGCCGGAGACCAGGTCGTAGGCGGCGAACCAGTGCACGAGCTTCGGGCGGTCGATGCCGGCCCGGTACAGGTCCTCGATCTCCTTGCACAGCTGGTTGGTGACCTCGGGGGCACGCTGCCAGTCGATGTGCAGCTTGTTGTCGGTCCAGCGCACGACGTCGTGCCGGTGCAGGTAGGCGAAGAGCAGCTGCCCGCCGAGGCCGTCGTAGTTGCGGACGCGCTCACCGGTGACCGGGAAGCGGAACATGCGGTCGAACAGCACCGCGTACTGCACGTCGCGGGCCTGCGGGACGCCTTCGGACTCCAGCTTCACGGCCTCCTTGAAGGCGGTGAGGTCGCAGCGCAGCTCCTCCAGGCCGTACATCCAGAACGGCTGGCGCTGCTTGATCATGAAGGGGTCGAAGGGCAGGTCGCCGTGACTGTGGGTGCGGTCGTGCACCATGTCCCACAGGACGAAGGCCTCCTGGCAGCGCTGCTGGTCGCCGATCATCTCCTGGATGTCGGCGGGCAGCTCCAGGCCGAGGATGCCCACGGCGGCCTCGGTGACCTTGCGGAAGCGGGCGGCCTCGCGGTCGCAGAAGATGCCGCCCCAGCTGAAGCGCTCGGGCGCCTCGCGCACGGCGATGGTCTCCGGGAACAGGACAGCGGAGTTGGTGTCGTAACCCGAGGTGAAGTCCTCGAAGGTGATGCCGCAGAACAGCGGGTTGTCGTAGCGGGTGCGCTCGAGTTCCGCCAGCCACTCGGGCCAGACCATCTTCAGGACGACGGCCTCGAAGTTGCGGTCCGGGTTGCCGTTCTGCGTGTACATCGGGAAGACCACGAGGTGCTGCAGCCCGTCGGCGCGGTGGGCGGCAGGCTGGAAGGCGAGCAGCGAGTCGAGGAAGTCGGGGACCTCGCAGCCGTCCGCGACCCAGCGGCGCAGGTCGGCGCTGAGGGCCATCAGGTACGCGGCATCGTGCGGAAGGAGCGGGGAGAGCTCCTCGACGGCCGAGACCATCCGCTCCACCTGGGCGGCGACCTCGTCCGGCGCGGGCGCGCCTTCGGCGGTGAAGTCGACGGAGCCGTCCGCCGACTGCCAGACCCTGAGCGTTTCGACCGCATCCTTGAGCACGGGCCAGGCCGGGTGGTCCACCACCCGGTCCGCGGGAGGAACGATCCCCCCGATTGCATCCTGCACAAGAATTTCCGTCATGCCTCTTCCTCCACGGGAGAACCTCGCGTATGCCCACCGTAAGCGCGCGAGGTTGTCCACCACAAGGGGGACCTCGGGAAATTATCCTGCGTCACCCCCACCGTCACCGGAATTCTTCCTGCTCTTGGCGGTCGCGGCGGTCGCCCGGGTCACGCCGGCCAGTGCGGTACGGGCATCGGCCAGGTGGTCGGCGCGGCCGATGAATCCGTGAACATCTACGGGAAGTCGCCCTCCGTGACCGGGACCCCCGCCGCCCGCAGCGCCTGCGCGTAGGCGCGTCCCTCGTCGGCCGGCGGATCGCAGCCGGCGGTCACGATGTGCGCGGGCGCCGGGGTTCGGTTTCGGGTTCGGCGCTCATCGGATCTCCTCCTGGCGCTGCTCGGTGCGGGCGCCCGGCACGCGTACGCCGTCCGGGCGCGGGACCCGGGCACGGCGGCGCTCAGGCAACCGCTGCTGCTGCGGGTGCGACTCGGGCACCTCACCACGCCCGCGCACCTGCGGGAGCCGGTCCTCGAGCACGTCGCGCGCACCGAGGGCGAGCCGATGGAGGTGCTCGACGCCTCCGCGCGGGCCGACGGCGTCGAGGCCTGGGCCCATCCGCAGATCGCGCTGCGCTGGAGCGAGCGGCGACTGCGGTCCGAACTCGAACCGGCCGAGGGGTTTTCGGCGGACCTGGACGGCCTGCCTTCGTAGCTGCCCGGCCGCGTGCACATTCCCGCCGCAGGCGCCATCCGCCCCCGCGTCAAGACCTCCAGGACTCGCCCACCCATGGGTGACGGCGCAAGCACGGCGAAGCCGCGCCCACTGCCGCGTCAGGTACTCCCACCCCGACCGAACGCCTCCGTTTCGTCCCTTCGCGTCCGGGTTCATCTTCGATACGGGCCATTAGGCTGCGCCCTGCACTGGAGCCGCCCGTCGACGGAAGCGAGTGAACCTTGAACTTCGTCACCATCGGTCATCGCGGGATCATGGGTGTGGAACCCGAGAACACACTCCGCTCGTTCCTCGCCGCGCAGCGCGCGGGCCTGGACGTCATCGAGCTGGATCTGCGTCTCAGCAAGGACGGCGCGCTGGTCGTCATGCACGACGCCGACGTCGACCGCACCACGGACGGCAAGGGCCCGATCGCGGAGAAAACCCTGTCGGAGCTGCGCGCACTCGACGCGGGCCGGGGCGAGCGGATCCCGGTCTTCGAGGAGGTCCTCGACGCCGTACGGACTCCGCTGCAGGCCGAGATCAAGGATGCCGCGGCCGCACGGGCGCTCGCCGAGGTGATGCATCGGCGTGACCTGGTCGGGCGGGTCGAGGTCAGCTCCTTCCACGACGAGGCGATCGCGGAGATCACCCGTCTCGTGCCGGGGGTGCGGACGGTGCTGGTCGCCGGCCGTTACGGCACCGATGTGGTGGAACGGGCCGTGGCCGTCGGCGCGCCGACGCTCGCCCTCGACATCCGCCGTCTCACGCTGGAGACAGTGGAACTCGCCCGCAAGGCGGACCTGGGCATCATCGGCTGGGTGGTCAACACGCAGGAGCATCTGCGCCTGGTGCGCGCGCTCGAACTCGACGCCGCGACGACGGACTACCCGGAGATCAAACGCACGGGCCGCTTCACCGCCTGAGCAGCGTCGTGGGCCGCCGGGGACCGCCGGAGACCGCCTCAGGACTCCAGCGGCTTCACGAGCAGCTCGAACTTCAGATCGGGGCGCAGCGGGACACCGAAGCGTTCGTCGCCGTAGGGGAAGTCGGTGAACTCGCCCGTACGACGGTATCCGCGCCGCTCGTACCAGGCGATCAGATCCTCGCGCTGGGCGATCACGGTCATCTGCATGCCGTGTACGCCCCACTCCTCGCGGGCGAAACGCTCCGCCTCGGCCAGGACGGCCTTGCCCAGGCCCGCGCCCTGCAGCCCGGGCCGCACGGAGAACATGCCGAAGTACGCCGCCTCGCCCCGGTGTTCGAGCTGGCAGCACGCCACCAGTTCCCCGTCGCGCTGCACGACGACGAGGCGGCTGTCCGCGGCGTCGATGACGCCCCGCACCCCCTCGGCGTCCGTACGCTGCCCGTCGAGCAGGTCGGCCTCCGTGGTCCAGCCCGCCCGGCTCGTGTCACCGCGGTACGAGGACTCGATGAGCGCGACGAGGGTGTCGACGTCCGCGTGGGTGGCATCGCGGTAGACCAGGTCACCGAATTGAGAGCGGGTGTCCATCAGGCATGCCTTTCCACAGGGACGTACGAACCGGAAGCGAGGGTAACTCCGCGGCCCCGGCTCCGACGAGCACGGTCCATGGCCTGGGCGGACGGCCGGTTCGGCGCGCCGGTGCTACGGAGCGGCGGGCAGGGTCCAGTCGGCGGGAAGTGCGTCCTCGGGGATCTCGAAGGTCGCCAGGAAGTACTCCGCCTGGACACAGTTGATGTTCTCGCCTCCGGTGAGTTCCGCCGAGACCGTGCGGCCCGCCACGTCCAGCCGGGCGCCGGTGTTCTGGCAGCCGGGCAGAAGGAAGGCGAGGCCCGTCTCGCCCGCGGGAGGCCGCTTCGTCAGCGCGGTGCGCGCTCTCTCCAGGTTGGCCGCCCTCGCCTGCTCCAGGGCGGCGTACATCCGCTCCGCGCCCCCCTCGGGCCCGAGCCGGGTGGACCACGGCCCGGCGCCCGGCAGTGTGCCCAGCGGGCCCAGCTCGACGAAGGCGGTGACGTCGGCATCGGCATCGGCATCGGCATCGGCGGTTTCGCCGGGGGTGGCGGTGCGGGCGGAGGCGCCGGCGGAGGTGCGACCGGCGCTGTCCTCCCCCGCCGGTGCGTCGTCGGGCGCACCACAGGCGCTCAGGGCCAGAGCCAGGGCCAGGGCCGCGGAAGGCAGGGCGTGGGTGAGTCGGCGCATGCCGGATGGACGTTGCAGGGCCGACTCCGGTTCCCTGTCCGCGCGGCCTACCCGGCGAGTGCCTCGGCGAGCCGGGGCAGGAAGGCCGCCTGTGCCTTGACGAGCTTCCCGGCCGCGGTGTCGAGCGGCCACCAGGCCGCCCGGTCGAGCTCCGGGAATTCCTGGATCCGGCCCGAGCCCCTGGGCCACTCCATGGTGAACGTGCCGGGCACGGCGGACTCCGGATCGAGATCGGCCCGTACCGCCCACACCGTGACGGTCTTGCCGCCCGCCTGCCGGACCTCCCCCAGCGGCAGATACGGGCCGGTTGGTGCCGGCAGGCCGAGTTCCTCCTCGAACTCGCGGCGTGCCGCGTCCATCGGCGCTTCGTCCGTCTCGTACTCACCCTTCGGGATGGACCAGGCCCCGGCCTCGCGCCGCGCCCACAAGGGCCCGCCCATATGCCCCAGGAGCACTTCGACGGTCCCGGCCGCATCGCGGAACAGCAGCAGTCCTGCGCTGCGCTTGTCGGTCATGGGGTCAGTAAACAGCGCGCGGCCGTCAGGTCCGCAGCTTCCGCTCAAGCCAGCCGACGGCGAACTCCGTCAGCTCCCGGGCGTCGAACAGGTGGCTTTCCGCTGCCCCCACCCGGGCCGTCGTCCCGCGCCCCGAGTCCAGAAATGCGCGTCCGATGACCTCGAAGGCGTCCCGTTCCTCGCCGACCACGGGCGTGTAGTCGTACGCGCCCTCGGCCGTGTCGATGTCGTGGAAGCGCCGCCAGACCCGCTCGCCGTCGACCAGGATCGGCTGCTCGTACTCCACGAAGCGTTTCCGGGGCGCGTCGGCCAGCGCCTCCGCATGGTGCAGCAGGGTGAGCGAGTCGAGCGGGGCGCCCAGGAGCAGCACCTTCCCGTCGGTTTGCACGAGCCGTGCCAGCGGGCTGTCCGGTCCGTGCGGATCGTCCCAGGGGTGCTCGTCCATGAGGCGGTGTGCCGCCGCGCCCAGGGCGGCGAAGCTCGCATCGGGGTGGCGGCTGCGCACGGCGCCCGGCTGCAGGCGCAGCGCCTCGGGGAGCCGGCCGTACGAGTGGTCGGCCTCGGAGCGCTCCGGATCGTACGCGGGATGCTCCGCGCGGACCGGTCCCTGCCATTCGGCCGGCCAGTCGGTCCACTCGTAGGGCGGGGCGTCGTTCCAGCCGCAGGTCACCATCAGCGTGCCCGGTGCGCCGATGACTTCGCGCAGGGCGTCGATGACGGTCCGCGTACCGCCGCAGACGTAGCCGATCGCGGAGAGCCGCGTATGGAACATCACCGTGTCGCCGGAGCGCAGGCCGAGGGCGCTCAGATCGCCGGTCAGGCGGCTGCGGGTGACGGGGCCTCTGGAGAGCTTCAGGAGGGCGAGTTCGTCCACGCCTCACAACCTAAGGCCTGTCCGTGGTACGCGAGCCCTTCACCCGCAGGATTCCGGCAGCAGGCGTCCAGCAGCAGGCGTTGCGGCGTGCGCGTTCAGCCGTGCGCGTTCAGTCGTACGCATCCGTGACGCAGTCGGTGCTGCAGCCGCCCGCCTCGAAGCGTTCGCGCAGAGCCGCCGCCGCGAGAGCGCGCGGCACCGGGTAGCGGCCGAAGTGGGTGGACATGACGCGGATGACGTCGTCGACGCGGATGATGGCGGGTTCATCGGGCGCCGCCTGACGGCGTGCGGCGGCTATCGCGAGATCGGCCGCCCTGCGCAGCTCACGGGCGTACACACGATCCTGGGCGGCCTGGGCCCGAGAAGGCGCGAACGGGCGGCGGATCCTGCCGCGCCAGAACAGCCCGCACAGCACGAGCAGCACACCTGCCGTCACCACCAGAAGACCCGCCTGATCCATCCCCACCGCTCACCCACCACCGTCCCCATCGCCCGCCGGGCTCCCCCACTGCGCTCCCCTGTGTACACCCGTGCGCCGCGTACGACCCCATGCCTGCGGGCATCGACCTCACGACACCCGTCGACCGTCCAACTGGGAGGTCCCCGTGCACGGACCGACGCCTGCAGGCTGGCTGCTCGTCGCCTTGTGCGCGGCGCTGGGTGCGTACTGCCTGCTGCGGATGCGCAGTCCGGTGGACGAGCAGCGGGCCGGCGCGGGCGGTGAGGCGCTGATGGGCTTCGGGATGGCGCTGATGGCGGTCCCGGCCGCGGCGCTCACGGAGTCGGTGGCCCTGTGGTGGGTGTTCGCGGTGGTGTTCGGTGTCGCCGCCGGGTACGAGATGCTCCGGGCCCGCGGGTCCGCGCATCATCTGCACCATCTCGTCGGGGCATTGGCCATGGTCTACATGTCCCTGGCGATGACGTCGGGCGGCGGACACCACAGCTCTGCCGGTGTGCCACTCCTGACCGGGATCCTTCTGGTGTACTACGCCGCGTATGTGCTGCGCTCGGGGGTGCGACTGCTCCCGGCGGAGCCGGGCGCGGTGGCGTCGTCGGGCGCGGCGGCAGGAACGGCGGGGGGCATGACAGGTGCACCCTCGGGAAGGGTGTCGGAAACCGGGTGGGGGGATCGTGCGGAGCTGGCGACGGCGTGCCGGCTGTCGATGGGGATCGCCATGCTCGCGATGCTGCTGACGATGTAGCAGACCGGTTCGCTCGGAGCCCGCAAGGCACCGGCAGCAGCCGGTGAGGGGCAGGTGCGGGAGTTCGCACCGTGGCGGGACCGAGGAAGCGCAGCCCATGAGGCCGCACCCAAAGGGTGCACAGCAGACGATTCGGGTTGACGGGTCCGTGGCATCCGTCACTTGACCGTACGGCCCGTACCGTCCGGTAGCAGGCGCTCATAGGCTGAAGCCATGATGGTCCCAGCCGCCCTGCTGTTGCTCGGCGCACTGACCGCCGTGCTCGCCCCTCGACTGCTCGCCCGCGCCGAATGGCCCGAACGCGAGCCGGTGGTGGCGCTGTGGATCTGGCAGTGCGTCGTCGCCGCGGTGCTGCTGTGCTGTCTGCTCTCGATGCTCCTCAGCGCCTCCGGGGCCTGGCACCAGGTACGCGGCCGGGTCTTCGCACCCGCTCCACACGCCGTCGTCGAGGCCTACGCGTTCGGCGCGGGCAGTCCGTGGGCCGCCGCCGTCGCCGTACTGCTCGCGTGCGGCGGGCTGTGGACCGTTGCGATGCTGACCCGCGAGGTGCTGCGTGCCCGGCGCCGCCGTCGCACCGCCCGTGCCGAACTGCGCCTCCGGGCGCCGCTGCTGCCCGGGGAGCAGCCGGGCAGCGACCCGCTCGTGGTGATCGAGGGCGAGCGGCCCGACGCCTGGTGGCTGCCCGGGACGGCGCCCCGCCTTGCCATCACGACGGCGGCGTTGCGGCGCCTCAAGGGGCGCCAGCTCGATGCCGTGCTCGCGCACGAGCGGGGGCACGCGGTCGCGCGGCACGACTGGCTGCTGCAGTGCTCGTCGGCGCTCGCGAACGGTTTCCCGCAGGTCCCTGTGTTCGCCGCCTTCCGCGACGAGATGCATCGCCTGGTGGAACTCGCCGCGGACGACGTGGCCTCGCGCCGCTTCGGCCGTCTCACGATCGCGCTCGCCCTCGTCGAACTCAACGAGGACCGTGGCGTGTTCGGCCCCTGCCCCACCGCGCACGCCCAGGTGCCGCAGCGTGTGCACCGGCTGCTCTCCGCCACCCCGCGCCTCACCGCGGCCCGCCGCCTGAGCCTCACCGCGGCCGGCGCGCTGGCCCCGGCGGTCCCGCTCCTGGTGACCTTCGTCCCGGGGCTCAGCGCGCTGGGCCAGTGAGTGGCTGACGGTGCGGGGGCACATGTCCCCCACACGGTGAGACCGCCGGACCGCCGGACCGCCACCGGTCAGAACGTGTCGTCGCCGGCCGTGCGGAGGAGTGTTCCGCTCCAGCGGAAGGTCCACAGCGGCCGGTCGGCCACCTCTTGGGCGGCGTACTCCCGCAGCGTCTCGTGCCTCCCGTAGGTGAAGAGGTCGGGGCAGAGGGCGAAGTGCTCGGCGGCGAGCGCCTCGGCCGCGGCCCGGGTGGCGGGAGGGGCGGCGACGGAGAGGACGACCCGGTCCTCGGTGAGCGCCACCAGCCGCGCGCCGAAGCGCTCCTCCCAGGAGCGCAGCACGCAGCTGAGGACACCGGGGTCCTCGATGTGGGCGAGCGCCCCGTTCCATCCGATGGCCGCGGGTATGTCGGCGCTGCGCCAGGCCGGGACGAGGGCGAGGTGCGAATGGTCGACGAAGGGGCTGCCGGCGACGAGCGCCTCGGCGGTCTCGGTGGCATGCGCTTCCGGATCGGCGACGGGCGTGCCCTGCGGGGCCAGCCCCGGCCACCGGGGGCCGTAGGGGGCTATGCGGGAGGCGACCTCGTCAGGGCCGCCGGGGAGACCGTAGCCGAATGCGCGACCGGTCCTGTCCTCCCAGATCTCGTCCCAGATGATGGAGAGCATGTCCTCGTCCTCCAGGTCGCCGGGGTCGGAGAGCTGGTCGTGCAGCAGGTCCCAGCCCTCCGGGCCGCCCCGGTGACCACCGATGTCCATCAGGACCGGGCAGAGCTCGGCGGCACGCCAGGCGGCCTCGTGGGCGGTCCATTCACCGGGGGTCGCGGGCTGCTCGGCGAGCCACAGCAACGGCACGTGCCACGTGCCCTGGACCGTCTCGTCGACCAGTCTCCCGGCGGGGAGTTCGAGGCCGAGAGCGCCCCCACCGGGGTCGGCCACGAGCTGAGGCATCACGTTCGAGAACATCACCATGACGGTGACTCTATTGGGGGCCTGTTCAGGACACGCGCGGGACCACTACCGGCCTCGCTCGGGGGCCGGTTGCGGGCACACTCGGCTTGGATGGCCCCATGCCCCGACATGCCACCCGCCTCGGCCGCCCCGCGCTCCTGACCGCTCTGTTGGGTGCCCTCTCGGCCGCCCTGCTCGTACCGGTCGTCCTCGCCTGGCCACCGCTGGTGGCCTTCGACGCCCGGCTGGCGCGCACGGCGCACGGCTGGGCGCTCGGCCTCGACGCGGTGACCCGCCTCAACCGGGTGCTCTCCGACTGGGTGTGGGACCCCTGGACGATGCGCGCCCTGGCCACCGTCGCCTGCGTATGGCTGTGGCGGCAGGGGGCACGCCTTCCGGCGCTGCTGCTCGCGGTGTCCTGTGTCGTGGGGACGCTCGTGCAGCAGGCGATGAAGGCGCTGGTGGACAAGGACCGGCCGCGGTGGCAGCACCCGGTCGACTCCGCGGACTCCGCCGCCTTCCCCTCGGGGCACGCGATGACGGCGACGGTCGTGTGCGGTCTGCTGCTCTGGCTCCTGCGGCGGCAGGGCCTCGCCGGCGCGCCCTGGACCGCGGCCCTCAGCGCCGCGCTGGTGTCCGTCCTCGGCGTCGGTGTGACCCGCGTCTGGCTGGGTGTGCACTGGCCGAGCGACGTCCTCGGGGGCTGGCTGTTCGGCGGACTGACGGTGGCGCTCGCCGTGGGCGCGTACCGGCACCGGGCGGCGCGCGTCTGAAGGCGGCTTCGGACCATCGCGGGGACGTCCAGTAGACGTCGTGGTGAGCACCGGCGTTCACTGCCTCCTTGGAGGCGAACATCACAGGCCCGTTACCTGAAGACTCTCTGAGCATCAACCATGCAGGTCAGCGACGCGCGCGGGGCGTTTTTCGAGTGGCGGGCCGCAGATTTTCCTCAGCGCGTTGTCATACCCGACCCCTAAGCTCTTTCACATGTCCTCCACCCCACGTCCGCGCCCCGCTCGGTCCGCCGAAGAGCTCAATGAGCAGATACGGCGACTGATGCTGTGCTCGGGCGGCCGGCTGAGCGAGGAGCAGCGCAAGGAGTACGCGGGGCTCGTCGTGGAGTGGGCCGAAGCCGTGCGCGGAGGGCTGCTCGCAGCAGTCTGAGGACCGGGCGGCCGGGCCGCGCGCAGCACGGATCCGCCCGACCGGACGATCCCCCGCGTCGCCCGGGCGGACGGCAGCGCTGCGGGTCCGCGGAAGGGGCCGAACAGCGCATCGCGAGTATAGTTGGCTGGGAGCCAGTCAACACGGGAGATTTCTGATTGTCCCCGCGCAGCGCGAGTGCCAACGAGGAGCTGCGTCGGCGATCCCGGGAGCGGTTGCTTCAGGCGACGGCCGAGCTCGTGGACGAGCGCGGCTACGAGGCCACCACCCTCGGTGACATCACCGAGCGCGCCGGAAGCGCGCGCGGACTCGTCTCGTACTACTTTCCCGGGAAGCGTGAACTGCTGCAGTCGGCGGTGCACCGACTGATGCATCTGACGCTTGCCGCGGCGCTGGAGCGCGAGCCGCACACCGAGTCCGGCGATGAGCGACTGGCCAGGGCCATCGACGCGATTCTGGGCCTCGCCGTCGAACGGCCGAAGCTGATGCGCACGCACATGGCGGGCATCCTTCAGGCCGAGGGTTTCGTGCAGTGCCCCGAGCAGCAGCGCCTGGCCCAACTGCTGCGCGATACCTGCGTACGGCACGGCTCGCCCGATGTGGACCGTGAGTACCCGCTGTTGCGGGCACAGCTGATGGGCGCGGTGTTCGCCCTGCTCCTGCCGGGAGCACCGATGCCCGTCGAGCCGCTGCGCGCCGAACTGTTCGCCCGCTACGGACTCGACTGGGAGCTGGGCGTTCCGCCGGGCGGAGAACCGCCCGGCGGAACCGGCCGGTTGCCGTCCTGGCCGTGGTCCAAGCCGTCGTCCTAGCCGCGGTCGAAGTAGTCGGGCTGCGTCTGCGCGTTGAGCTCGCGCAGACGGATCCGCTTCGCCGGGTCGGTACGGCGGTCATCGATCCTCAGGACGTCGAGGCCCTTGCGGATGTCGTTCGAGTAGACGTAGCCGTTGTAGTAGTACGCGGACCACGAACCGGCGACGTTGAGCCTGTCGGTGGTGAGCGGACCGCGCTCGAAGTAGCCGATCTCCTTGGGTTCGCCGGAGTCGGTGAAGTCCCAGACCGAGACACCGCCCTGGTACCAGGACTGGACCATGAGGTCCTTGCCCTTGACCGGGATCAGCGACCCGTTGTGGGCCACGCAGTTCTCGGTGTCCGCCTGGTGGCGGGGGATCTTGAAGTACGAGCGGAAGACGAGCTCGCGGCTGTCGCCCTTGCCCACGATGTCGTAGATGCCGTTGGCACCCCGGTCCGGACCGATCTCCGCGTTGCAGGTCGCGCCGACGCCGCCGCCCAGCTCGTCGGTGAAGACGACCTTCCGCGCATCCTGGTTGAACGTCGCTGAGTGCCAGAACGCGAAGTTCACGTTGTCCTGCACCCGGTCGATGACCTTGGGCCTCTCGGGGTTCTCGATGTCGAAGAGGATCCCGTCGCCCATGCACGCACCGGCCGCGAGGTCCTCCGTGGGCAGCACGGTGATGTCGTGGCAGCCGGTGGTCTTGGAGACACCCGGGTTGGTGGGAGCGCCCGGGTTGCCGCCGTCGGGGAACAGCACCGGGAAGTCGACGACCCTGGCCCGCTCGGGTGCGTTGCGCGGCACCTTGATGACGGAGATGCCGTCGTGCGGCGGCCGGCAGTCGGGGAAGTTCTCGCTCGGCGAGTACGAGGAGACGTACACGTAGACGTTCCTGCGCTCCGGCACCAGGGTGTGGGTGTGCGAGCCGCAGGCGGTCTCGACGGAGGCGACGTACTCCGGGTTGCGGATGTCGCTGATGTCGAAGATCTTCATGCCCTCCCACGAGGACTTCTCGGTCGCCGGCTGCGAGGTGCTGGCGCACGAGTCGTCGCTGCGTGAGGAGTCGGTCGACAGGAACAGCAGGTCGCCGGAGACGGAGATGTCGTTCTGGCCTCCGGGACACAGGACCTGGGCGACCGACTTCGGCGTCCTCGGGTTCGAGATGTCGAAGATCCGGAAACCGTCGTAGTTGCCTGCGAAGGCGTACCTGCCCTGGAACGCAATGTCTGTGTTCAGACTTCCGAGCGCGTCGTTGGGGATGTTTGTGACGTGCTGGAGGTTGTCGGAGTGGACGACCTCGTCCTGACCGGGGATCTCCCCGTCGGCTATCGCGGCACGGGTGTCGGCGGCCTCCCCGCTCGACACCCCCTTCGGGGATGCGGGTGAATCGCCCGGGTCGGGCGTGGCACCGGCCTGACCTGCGGTCAGCAGCGCTGCCACCAGCCCGAATGCAGCTGCCGCGACGCCAAGCCTGCGCCGGCGTACGCGGGTTCGGTTCTCCTGGGTCACTCTGTCCTCCCAATTCGCCGCTCTTAGTTGAACGGTTCACGGACAACGGCAGTATCGTTCCCGTCATGCTCAGTTCAACAGATGCCCACGCAGGCGAAGTTGGGATTTCTTGATCTTCCACGCGCCCGCTCATGCCGGTACGGACCCCGACGGTCCCGCTGCTTCAGGAGGTTGACGTGCTGCTTCGCCACAGATCCCCGCGGGGCCGGGCCCTCGCCGCGGCCACGGCGGCGCTGGCCGGTGTGCTGGTACTCGGCGCCTGCGACTCCGAGGGCGCGGACCGGTCCAAGTCGGGTGACCCGGGCGGTTCTTCGGTGATCGCGCCGGGCAAGCCGGGCGAGAAGGCGGAGAAGATCTCGCCCGAGGAGGCCCGCAGGCGAGGCGAGGACGACGCGCCCAACACGGCCGATTTCACCTATGTGCAGATGATGATCGTGCATCACGAGCAGGCGATCGTGATGACCGATCTGGCCCCGGAGCGGGCCGATTCTGCGGCGGTGAAGCGGCTCGCCCAGCGGATCGCCTCCGCGCAGGGCCCGGAGATCGCCTCGATGAAGGCGTGGATCAAGAACAACGGCGGTCCGCGCGAGCTCGCGGGCCACGATCACGGCGCGATGGCCGGCATGGCGAGCGAGGCGCAGCTGAAGGATCTCGAGGCGTCGAAGGGCGCGGAGTTCGACGCGCTCTTCCTGAAACTGATGATCACGCACCACAGCGGCGCCATCACCATGGCGGAGGAGGTGCTCGCCGGAGGCAACAACGTGCAGGTCGAAGAGATGGCCACGGATGTGATGGCCCAGCAGGCGAGCGAGATCAACCGAATGCGGGGGCTGCCCTAGGCCGTCTTCACGCCCAGGAGCGGGCGGCTGCATCACGCTCGGTCGTCCGCTGCGGCGCGCCTGCGGGGTCACGCACGCTTCTCCCCCTCGACCGCACAGGGGTGCGATGCTGGAGGCATCCCGCGGGAGGAGCCTCGTCGTGCTTCATGTCGCTGTTGTCGGATCGGGACCGAG
This sequence comes from Streptomyces lothianensis, assembly GCF_047779955.1. Classification (NCBI taxonomy): domain Bacteria; kingdom Bacillati; phylum Actinomycetota; class Actinomycetes; order Kitasatosporales; family Streptomycetaceae; genus Streptomyces; species Streptomyces lothianensis. The sequence continues at coordinate 25,311 of NZ_JBLMKT010000070.1, forward strand.
CGGGGTGTACACCGCCCAGTCGCTCGGCAGGCAGGACCGGGTGCCGGTGCTGGTCGATGTCCTCGACCGGCTGCCCTGCCCGTACGGTCTGGTCCGGTACGGCGTCGCCCCCGACCACGAGAAGATCAAATCGCTGCAGAACAGTCTGCGGGTGGTGCTGCAGGACCCGCGGGTGCGCTTCCTGGGCGCGGTCGAGGTCGGGCCCGGCGGGATCACGCCGAGCGAGCTGCTCCGGCTGTACGACGCGGTGGTGTACTGCGTGGGTGCCGCGACCGACCGCCGGCTCGGCGTTCCCGGCGAGGATCTGCCCGGGAGCTGGTCGGCGACCGAATTCGTCTCCTGGTACAGCGGACACCCCGATGCCCAGTGGAACGGGGCGCTGAGCGCGGACTCCGCCGTCGTGATCGGCGTCGGCAATGTCGCCGTCGATGTCACCAGGATCCTCGCCCGTGGGGCCGGGGAGCTGACCGGGACCGACATACCCGCCGCCGCACTCGCCTCGCTGGAGGCGAGCCGGGTGCGGGATGTGCACATGGTCGGGCGGCGCGGGCCCTCGCAGGCGAAGTTCACGACGAAGGAGCTGCGCGAGCTCGGCTCGCTCGCGGACGCGGATGTGATCGTGGACCCCGTCGAACTGGCCCTGGACCCCCAGTTCCTCGACCCGTCGGGGCTGCCGGCGGTCAACCGCCGCAATGTCGAGGCGCTCCGGGCCTTCGCCACCACCGGGCGGGCGGCGCAGGGGCCTGCTGGCAGGCCGGGGCCCGATCGAGAGCCTCCGGGCGGGCGCGGCACCGGGAACCCGCGCAGGCGGCGGATCCACCTGCGCTTCTTCCTGCGTCCGGTGGAGCTCCTTGCCGAGGACGGCCGGGTCGGCTCGGTGCGGTTCGAGCGCACGCTGCCCGACGGCCGCGGCGTCACGGGCACCGGCGTGTACGAGGAGATCGCGGCGGAGCTGGTGCTGCGCTCCGTGGGCTACCGGGGGAAAGCGCTCGACGGGCTGCCCTTCGACGAGCGCACCGGCACCGTGCCGCATGCCGCCGGCCGCGTGCTGCGCGGAGCGGCGCCCTCGCCCGGTGAGTACGTCGCCGGGTGGATCAAGCGCGGGCCGACCGGGGTGATCGGCACCAACCGGCCCTGCGCCAAGGAAACGGTCACCTCACTGCTCGAGGACGCCCCCGGGCTCGTACCACTCACGGAGCGCCAGGACCCTCTGGAGGGACTGCGGGCCGCCGGGCTGCGGCCGGTGGAGTGGGCCGGGTGGCAGTCGATCGAGCGGGCCGAGGCGGCGCTCGGGGCCTCGCTCGGACGCGGGCCGGTCAAGATCGGCGACTGGGAGGGGCTGTTCGCGGCGGCCGGGGCCAGGGGCGGTTCAGCTCGCTCCGCTGCCGGAGAGCCGCCGCCCCTGGCGGGCGGCGGCGTCGAGCACCCTCTCGAGCAGCCCGGGGAAGAGCGCGGCTAGGTCCTCGCGGCGCAGCCCGTTCATCTTCGCGGTGCCGCGGTAGACCTGCCGGATCACTCCGCTCTCGCGCAGCACGCGGAAGTGGTGGGTGGTCGTGGACTTGGTGACTGGCATGTCGAGCTGCGAGCAGGACAACTCGCCCTCGGCGGCATCCAGTTCGAGGACCACCTGCAGCCGCATCGGATCGGAGAGCGCATGCAGGACGGATTCGAGGCGGATCTCCTCGCGCGCGGGGTGGGCGAGTTCTCTGCTGCTCGTAGGGGTGCTCACGCTGCCTCCCGGTCGGGTGCGCCCGGTGGATCCACGGACGCTGCGGATCTCATTGTACGAGAGGTTTCGTAGTTCGACATCTTTCGTAGTACGGTGATTCTCGTACGAGGCAGCCGCACGGCTCCGGCCGTCGGCTGCCTGTCCGAACTCCACCGTCGAAGGAGCACACCGTGAGCGCCCTGTTCGAGCCGTACACCCTGCGTTCGCTGACCATCCCCAACCGCCTGTGGATGGCGCCGATGTGCCAGTACTCGGCGGAGGCCTTCGGCCCCAACGCGGGCGTCGCCGACGACTGGCACTTCGCGCACTACGCGGCCCGCGCGGCCGGCGGCACGGGCCTGATCCTCCTCGAGGCCACCGCCGTCTCCCCCGAAGGCCGGATCAGCCCGTACGACCTCGGCCTCTGGAACGACACGCAGGTCGCGGCGCTGCGCCGGATCACCGCCTTCCTGAAGTCGCAGAACACCGTGCCGGGCATCCAGATCGCGCACGCGGGACGGAAGGCCTCGACGGACGCACCGTGGAAGGGCGGCAAGCAACTCGCCGAGGACGCGCACGGCTGGCAGCCGCTCGCGCCGAGCCCGGTGCCGTTCGCCGAGGGCGAGCGGCTGCCTGCCGAGCTGAGCGTCGAGCAGATCAAGGAGGTCGCCGGGCAGTTCCGGGCGGCTGCCCGGCGCGCACTGGACGCAGGCTTCGAGGTCGTCGAGGTGCATGGCGCGCACGGCTACCTGATCGGCGAGTTCCTGTCCCCGCACGCCAACAGGCGCACGGACGACTACGGCGGTTCGTTCGAGAACCGCACGCGCTTCGCACTCGAAGTGGTGGACGCGGTACGGGAGGTGTGGCCCGCGGACAAGCCCCTGTTCTTCCGGATCTCGGCCACCGACTGGCTGGAGGAGAACGGCTGGACCGCCGACGAGACCGTGCGGCTCGCCTCGCTCCTGAAGGAGCACGGGGTCGACCTGCTCGACGTGTCCACCGGCGGTCTCGCCCCCAAGGTCAACATTCCGGTGGGCCCCTCGTACCAGGTGCCGTACGCGGCACGGGTGAAGTCGCAGACCACTCTCCCGGTGGCGGCGGTGGGTCTGATCACCGAGCCGGAACAGGCCGAGAAGATCATCGCGAACGGCGAGGCGGACGCGGTGCTGCTCGGCCGTGAGCTGCTCCGCAACCCGTCGTTCGCCCGGCTCGCGGCCCGTGAACTGGGCGGCGAGGTACATGTGCCGCAGCAGTACCACCGCTCGGTCTGAGCGGCGCCCGCGCCTCCCGGAACGTTCCCGTGGACACGTCCCGGGAGGCCCGGAGGCGCCCCCGTGCATCCGCGCGCCCCTCGGGGCTACTTCGGCCGGGGTGGCGCGCCGTATACAGTGCGCCACCCGACACAAGAGGTGGGCAGTGGAACAGAGCGGATGCGTGCACCGGCAGCGTGGGGACGAGTTCCCCGCAGCCGAACTCCTTGCGGCCGAGCGCCGGTTGAGAGAAGCCGTACAGGAGGGTGATCCGTCGGGTCTACACGGTCTGCTCCGTCCCTACCTGGTGTCGGTGCGGCCCGACGGGACCTGCCTGCGCACGGGTCGGGAGACCGTGGAGCGGGACCCGGGCGAACTGGTCGTCGACCGGATCGAACCGGAGGAGACCGTCTCGACCGTGGTCGGTGCCACCGGTGTCACCCGCACGGTGCTGTGCACCGAAGGGCACTACGCAGGTGTGCCCTTCGAACGGCGCGTGCTGTGCACCCGCACCTGGGCGTACGAGGAGGACACGGGGTGGCAGGTGCTCACCACCCGCGTCGGCGAGGTCGAACCGGGGGCGTGAGCGGCCGCCCGCACCCCCGGCGTCTCACCAGTCGCCGTCGGTGACCGGCTTGCCCGGTGCGTCGCCCAGCGGCTTGACCTGGCCGGGCTTCGGCTCCTCCCAGGGTTCGTGGTCGTCGCCGAGCCAGTCCCCCACCGGTTTCACTCCTTCGAGGGTGTCGGTGGGGGCCAGGTCCGAGCCGTCCTCGTCGTAGTAGTCGAACCAGGGCAGCCCGGCCCGGGTGTACGCGGCCCGGTCGACGGGCGAACGCGGCGGGGCCTCACCGGTGATACGGCGCCACTCGGGCGGGGTGACGAGGTGGACGAAGACACGGGCGGCGGGCGCCTCGGACCAGTCGGATGCGGGACGCTCGTCCGTGTAGACCTCCTGGCGCATCGAGCCCCCGACGCCGAGCCCCATCGCGGGCGCGGCGGCCGGGCGCGCGGACCTCGCCTTCGCCGAGGCGGCGAAGCGTGGTCCACCGCCCCCCATGGGCCCGGGTGCGGACGCCGGCGCCGCCTGGTGCATCGGAGCCGCTCCGGGGCCGGGCATCATCCCGTATCCGCCCGAACGCATCCGCGTCCGCTCGGCCGCGAGCCGGCGCTGCTCCTCGCGCCAGCGCTCGAGCGCCGCATCGGTCAGCGGATACGACTGCAGCTGGACGCCGCCCCACTGCTCCTCGCCCGTGACCTGCCCCTCGACCGTGGCACCGAGTCCGAGCGGGACGGCGACGAACTGGCGCACGGTGCCCTTGCCGGAGTTGATGCCGTCGAGCCAGGGCTGGCGGGGCAGCACCACGTAGTTCTGCGGGTGGCGCTTCAGTTCGTTGCGCCAGGGCTTCCCGGAGACCGCGCAGACCTTGCCGACGCCCACCTGCAGCGCCGCGGGCTCGGTGCTGCCGCCGAAGGCCAGCCACATGGCCTCGCGCAGATACACCGGGAGCATGACGCCGCCGCGCTCCAGCCACTCGGTCGGTGCCGTGTCGGGGAAGTCCGTCACGCGCCGCAGCGGGAAGCTGCCGAGCCCCGGGGGCAGTGCGTGCGTGCCCGTCTCGGGCAGCCGCAGCGTCCGCATGAACTGCACGCACACCCCGCCGGGCAGTCGCAGCCTGTCGCCGTCGATCCGTACTTCTGTACCGGACACACGCCCTCCCTGGTTCGGTTGTCCGCCGCCACCCGGACAACGCGTGGGCGCCGGCTCATGGTTCCGGACCGGCCCGGGTCATCGGCGAACCAAGGTCATCGGCGAAGACGGGCGGAGGCCGGCGGTGACGGAGCGGGGTCCGGCGGAGCAGGCGGTCTTCCTCGGTGGTCAGCCGCCGTGGGTGTGCAGCCGGTGCAGGCCTTCGATCGCCAGCCGGTAGCCGTCCGCGCCGAAGCCGACCACGATGCCGGCGGCCGCGGGCGAGAGGTAGGAGTGGTGGCGGAAGGCCTCGCGGGCATGGACGTTCGAGATGTGGACCTCGATGACGCGCAGCCCGGTGCCCTTGACGGCGTCGTGGAGTGCGACGGAGGTGTGCGTATAGGCGCCCGCGTTGAAGACCGCGCCGATCAGCTCGCCGGCCCTCTGCCGCTCCCCCGCCTCGTGGATCCAGTCGATCAGCTGCCCCTCGTGGTTGGACTGGCGGCAGTCGGCCTCGTGCCCGAGCGCCGCGGCCGTCTCCTGGCAGAGCGCCTCCACGTCGCCCAGGGTCTGCGCACCGTAGACAGCCGGCTCACGGGTGCCGAGGAGGTTGAGATTGGGGCCGTTGAGGACCAGTACGGAAGCCATGCGCACAGCCTACGGCGGTGCGCTTCGCACCATCGCGTTAGCGTCGGGGCATGAACAGCTTCACGCAGGCCGTGGCCGCGGGTCCGCTGGTGCTCGACGGCGGTCTGTCGAACCAGTTGGAGGCGTACGGCCACGACCTGCGCAGCGCGCTGTGGTCGGCGCGGCTGCTCGCCGACCACCCCGAGGCGATCCGTTCGGCGCACCTCGCGTACTTCCGGGCGGGCGCGAGCGTCGCGACGACCGCCTCCTACCAGGCGACCTACGAGGGCTTCGCGGCGCAGGGCATCGACGCGCGCCGCACGGACGAACTACTCGCCCTCAGCGTGCGGGTGGCGCGCGAGGCCGCCGGGCAGGCGGGCTCGCTGGGCGTACAGCGGCCGTTGTGGGTTGCCGCCTCGGCCGGTCCCTACGGGGCGATGCTCGCCGACGGTTCCGAGTACCGGGGGCGGTACGGGCTGAGCCTGCGGGAACTCGAAGGCTTCCACCGGCCGCGGCTCGAAACGCTCGCCGCGGCGCGCCCGGACGTCCTCGCGCTGGAGACGGTGCCGGACGTGACGGAGGCGCGGGCTCTCGTGCGGGCCGTGCGGGGGCTCGGGGTGCCTGCCTGGCTGTCGTTCAGCGTCGTCGGCGGGCGGACACGGGCGGGCCAGCCTCTGGAGGAAGCCTTCGCCGTGGCCGCGGAGGCCGAAGAGGTGATCGCCGTGGGCGTCAATTGCTGCACACCCGAGGACGCCGATGCCGCGGTGCCGCTGGCCGCTCGGGTCTCGGGCAGGCCCGTGGTGGTGTATCCCAACAGCGGGCAGGGCTGGGACGCCGACAGCCGGTCCTGGCGCGGTGCTTCGACGTTCACGGCCGAGGGCCGCGCCGCGCGCTGGATACGGGACGGAGCACGCCTACTCGGCGGCTGCTGCCGGGTCGGGCCGCAGGACATCACCGCCCTGGCCGCGCACGTGTCCGGATAGCGCGTGTGCCCGGTCGGTTCTCATGCCCGGGCCGATTACGCCCGGGCGGTTTGTGCCCGACAGCGCACGTGCGTGGACCGCGCACATGCAGGAGTACACCCAGGCCCGGCCCGGAGGGAGTCACCCTCCTTGCACTCCGAAGGCGACGAACAGACGAAAGTGCCAGGTCCGGGGTGGTTCGGACGCTGATGTCAGTGCCGGGGTGCAGACTGGGCGCACGTCAGGACAATGAAGTCGACGACTGCGGAGGTGGCCGCCAATGGCCGATGTACTGCTGACCGTGGGCACGCGCAAGGGACTCTTCATCGGACGCCGACGCGCGGGCTCCTGGGAGTTCGACGGGCCGCACTTCAACGCGCAGGCGATCTATTCGATCGCCATCGACACCCGGCGGGAGACTCCGCGCCTCCTGGTCGGCGGGGACAGCGCCCACTGGGGTCCGAGTGTCTTCCACTCCGACGACCTGGGCGGCTCGTGGACCGAGCCCGCCAAGCCCGCCGTCAAATTCCCCAAGGACACCGATGCCTCGCTGGAACGGGTGTGGCAGCTGCACCCGTCCGCGTCCGAGCCGGATGTGGTGTGGGCGGGCACCGAACCCGCCGCGCTGTTCCGCTCGGAGGACCGCGGCGAGAGTTTCGAGCTCGTACGACCGCTGTGGGAGCACCCCACGCGCTCCAAGTGGGTGCCGGGCGGCGGCGGTGAGGGGCTGCACACGATTCTGACCGATGTCCGCGATCCCGGGTCGATCACGGTCGCGGTGTCGACGGCAGGGGTGTTCCGCACCCAGGACGGCGGACAGAGCTGGGCGCCCGCGAACCGGGGCGTGTCCGCGGTGTTCCTGCCCGACCCCGACCCGGAGTTCGGGCAGTGCGTGCACAAGGTGACACGCGATGCGGCCGATCCGGACCGGATGTATCTGCAGAACCACTGGGGCGTGTTCCGCAGCGACGACGCGGGCACGAATTGGGTCGACATCGGCTCCTCGCTGCCGTCCGACTTCGGCTTCGCGGCGGCCGCCCATCCCCATCGCGGCGACACCGCGTACATCTTCCCGATCAACGCCGATGCGGACCGGGTGCCTGCCGAGCGCCGCTGCCGCGTCTACCGCACCACCGACGCCGGGGCCTCGTGGGAGCCGCTGTCCGCCGGGCTGCCTGAGGGCGACCACTACGGCACGGTGCTGCGGGACGCCCTGTGCACGGACGACCTGGACCCCGCGGGGGTGTACTTCGGCAATCGCAACGGCGAGGTGTTCGCCAGCGCCGACGACGGGGACACCTGGCAGCAGCTGGCCTCGCATCTGCCGGATGTGCTGTGCGTGCGTGCCGCGGCGATCGGCTGAACGGATGGACGGCTGTTCCCGCCCCGGGCGCTCGGCGCGGGAGCGGCGGCCCCGTAGGCTCGGCGCATGCTGAGGATTCACTCCACTCCGGACTGCGGCAACGCGCCCCGCAAGGAAGTACTGCGCGATCTGGTCATCGCCCTCGCCGAACGGGACGGTGAGACGGTGTCCGCCCTCGTCGCCGAGGGTGTGGTGTGGAACCAGGTCGGCGTGAGCGCCTCGGACGGACGCGAAGCCGTACGCGGCTGGGCGGCCGCCGGGCCCGAGGTCGAGGAGCTCAGCTTCGGCGCGTTGATCACGCATGGCCGGGAGGCGAGCGTCGACGGCACGCTCGAGCTGACCGACGGCACACGGCATGCCTTCTGCCACGTGCTGCGCTTCGCGGGAGCGGCCCGGACGGCGAAGATCGTCGAGATCCGCAGTTACGTGCTGCCGCTCGCGCGGAGCTGACGGCCCGGGAAGGTCTCGCGTCCTTCGCAGGTCTCGGGTCCTGCGCAGGTCTCGGGTCCTGCGCGGGTCTCGGGTCCTGCGCGGGTCTCGGGTCCTGCGCGGGTGTCGCGTCCTGGGAAGGTGTCACATCCCGCGCAGGGCCGATGTCAGCTACGGCAGGCGCCAGTCCACGGGTTCGGCGCCCTGTTGGGTGAGCAGGTGGTTGACCTTGCTGAACGGGCGGGAGCCGAAGAAGCCGCGGTCCGCCGACATCGGTGACGGGTGTGCCGACTCCACGGCCGGCAGATCGCCAAGCAGCGGCCGCAGATTGCGCGCATCACGGCCCCACAGCACGGACACGAGCGGGCGGCCACGCGCGACCAGGGCGCGGATGGCCTGTTCGGTGACCTCCTCCCAGCCCTTGCCACGATGGGCGGCAGGGCGGCGGGGCGCCGTGGTCAGCGCCCTGTTGAGCAGCAGCACTCCCTGTCGGGTCCAGGGCGTGAGGTCGCCGTTCGAGGGCCTGGGCACGCCGAGGTCCGCGTTCAGCTCCCGGTAGATGTTCTCCAGGCTGCCCGGCAGCGAGCGCACCTCGGGCGCGACCGCGAAACTCAGCCCGATGGCCATCCCCGGGGTCGGGTAGGGGTCCTGGCCCACGATCAGCACACGCACGTCGTCGAACGGCTGCTGGAACGCGCGCAGCACATGCGCTCCGGCCGGCAGATAGGTCCGGCCCGCCGCCACCTCGGCGCGGAGGAAGTCCCCCATGGCCGCGATGCGGCCGGCCACTGGTTCAAGGGCCTTCGCCCAGCCGGGTTCGACGAGTTCATGCAGGGGTCGCGGTGCCATGCCGAGTCACTCTAGTAGCCCATACCGACAGTCTCCGCACACACGGACCTCCTGCGGCGCTAGTCTTCAGGCACGGCAGGTTCAGGCACGGCAGGTTCAGGCACGGCAGGTTCAGGCACGGCAGGTTCAGGCACG
>NZ_JBLMKT010000054.1:0-29836 GCF_047779955.1 Streptomyces lothianensis
ACGCAGCCCCCGAAGATCCCGGAGAGCTACGGGCAAAGCTAAATGTCAGTGCCCGGCGGTGAGCTGTCCGGCGAGCTTGTCGTGCATCTCGGCGCTCGGCTCGTTGAGGCCGATGATCGTGACCTTCTTGCCGCGATCGGCGTACTTGGTCTCGATCGCGTCCAGGGCGGCCACGGAGGAGGCGTCCCAGATGTGCGCGTCGGTGAGGTCGATGACCACGTCGTCCGGGTCGCCCTTGTAGTCGAACTGGTAGACGAGATCGTTGGAGGAGGCGAAGAACAGCTCGCCGGTGACCGCGTAGACGACCTGGTTGCCGTCGGGGTCGACGACACCAGAGACCTCGGCGAGGTGGGCGACCCGCTTGGCGAAGATCACCATGGCGGTGATCGAGCCGACGACCACGCCGATGGCGAGGTTGTGGGTGGCGACGACGCAGGCGACGGTGACGACCATGACGGTGGTCTCGCCCAGCGGCATCCGCTTGAGCGTCTTCGGCTGGATGGAGTGCCAGTCGAAGGTGGCGACCGAGACCAGGATCATCACGGCGACCAGGGCGGCCATCGGGATGTCCGAGACGACCGGGCCGAAGACGACGCAGAGCACCATCAGGAAGGAGCCGGCCAGGAAGGTGGAGAGCCGGGTGCGGGCCCCGGAGGTCTTCACGTTGATCATCGTCTGGCCGATCATCGCGCAGCCGCCCATGCCGCCGAAGAAGCCGGTGACGATGTTGGCGATGCCCTGGCCGATGGACTCGCGGGTCTTGTTGGAGTGGGTGTCGGTGATGTCGTCGACAAGCTTGGCCGTCATCAGCGACTCCATCAGACCGACCAGCGCGAAGGCGAAGGCGTACGGGGCGATGGTGGTCAGCGTGTCCATCGTGAACGGCACGTCGGGCAGGCCCGGCACCGGCAGCGAGGACGGCAGCTCGCCCTTGTCACCGACGGTGGGCACCGCGATGCCGGCGGCGATGGTGATGACGGTCAGCGTGATGATCGCGATCAGCGGGGCCGGGACGACCGTGGTGAGCTTCGGGGTGAAGATCATGAGCGCCAGACCGCCGATGATCAGCGGGTAGACGGCCCAGGGGACGTCACGCATCTCGGGGACCTGGGCCATGAAGATCAGGATGGCGAGCGCGTTGACGAAGCCGACCATCACCGAGCGCGGGACGAAGCGCATCAGCTTGGCGACGCCGAGCGCGCCGAGGACGATCTGGATGAGGCCGCCGAGGATGACGGCGGCGATCAGATGGCCGAGGCCGTACTCGTTGTTGAGCGGCGCGATGACGAGGGCGATCGCTCCGGTCGCGGCGGAGATCATGGCCTTGCGGCCACCCACGACGGAGATCACCACGGCCATGGTGAACGAGGCGAACAGGCCGACGGCCGGGTCGACGCCGGCGATGATCGAGAAGGAGATCGCCTCGGGGATCAGCGCGAGCGCCACCACCAGACCGGCGAGGACCTCGGTGCGGAAGACCTTCGGGGAGGCGAGCCAGTCCGGCTTGCCCGTGTACTTCGGAAAACGGGCGCGCAGCCCGGGAGCCTGGGACAGCGGTGTGGACATGCAACCGTTTCTGTTCGGGCGCACACATCCAGCCGCTGGACGCGGGCGCGTCGTACTCGACTCCACGACGAGGGTGGAATCCCCGGCGGCCCGGCCTCGGCGGGGGCCCTGCCGGTGGGAGCGTCAGCCTCGGCGACTGCCGCTCGGGCATCATTGCCCGGAAGTCTTCGGGTGCCGTCCGGGCCCGGTCGGGGCCCTGGTTCCGGCGGATCCGCCCCGACCGTCCTGGCGACAGTGCGGGTGCTCGCACAGAAGACTCTACTCTGACGTGAGGGCAGAGTGCGAGATGCGGCTTGTGAAATGCAGGTAAATCAGCCCGCGGATCATGTGATTCCAGACACACACCCTGGGTCACTTCGAGGTTTGAATGGGTTGCGTACCGCGGACAGGCGAAGCGGGACGCAGGAGGAGAAGACGTGGCGATGACGGGTGTACGGCAGATGCAGATCGGCGAGGTGGCCGAACGGACCGGCCTGTCGCTGCGTACGATCCGCCACTACGAGGACGTCGGCCTCGTCACCCCTTCCGCCCGCAGCAAGGGTGGCTTCCGCCTCTACACCGAGGCCGATGTGGAGCGGCTGATGGTGGTGCGCCGGATGAAGCCGCTGGACTTCTCGCTCGACGAGATGCGCGACCTCCTGGAGATCACCGACCGGATCGGCGACCCCGAGCACCCGCCGCAGGGCGAGGACCGGGACCGGCTGCGCGAACGCCTCGACGCCTACCGCAAGATCGCGGACGCCCGCTGCGAGAAACTGCGCGCCCAGCTGACGGCCGCCGAGGACTTCGCCGCGACGCTGCGCCGTCGGCTGGGCCCGGCGGGCTGAGCAGGCGATCACCACGCCCGGCTCTCCGCTAACGTCAGCGTATGAGCCATCCACACCCGGAACTGAAAGCCGCACCGCCACTGCCCAAGGGAGGGCTGAGGGTCGTCGCCCTCGGCGGGCTCGGTGAGATCGGCCGCAACATGACCGTCTTCGAGTACAAGGGCAAGCTCCTCATCGTGGACTGCGGGGTGCTGTTCCCCGAGGAGAACCAGCCCGGTGTGGATGTGATCCTGCCGGACTTCACGTCGATCCGGGACCGTCTCGACGATGTGGTGGCCATCGTGCTCACGCACGGCCACGAGGACCACATCGGCGGCGTGCCGTATCTGCTGCGCGAGCGGGCCGACATCCCCGTCGTCGGCTCGAAGCTGACGCTCGCCTTCCTGGAGGCCAAGCTCAAGGAGCACGGCATCCGGCCGAAGACCGTGCGGGTCCGCGAGGGCGACCGGCGCGGCTTCGCCCCGTTCGACTGCGAGTTCGTGGCCGTCAACCACTCCATCCCGGACAGTCTCGCGGTCGCCGTCCGCACCGGTGCCGGTCTCGTGCTGCACACCGGCGACTTCAAGATGGACCAGTTCCCGCTGGACGAGCGCATCACCGACCTGCGCGCCTTCGCCCGGCTCGGCGAGGAGGGCGTCGACCTCTTCCTCACGGACTCCACGAACGCCGAGGTGCCCGGGTTCACCACCTCCGAGCAGGAGTTGAACCCGGCCATCGAACAGGTGATGCGCACCGCGCCCCGGCGGGTGATCGTCTCCAGTTTCGCCAGCCATGTGCACCGCATCCAGCAGGTCCTCGACGCCGCGCACCAGCACGGCCGCAAGGTCGCCTTCGTGGGCCGCTCCATGGTCCGCAACATGGGCATCGCCCGGGAACTCGGCTACCTCACGGTCCCGTCCGGCCTGGTGGTCAGCACGAAGGAACTGGAGCAGCTGCCCGACCACAAGATCACCCTGGTGTGCACCGGCTCGCAGGGCGAGCCGATGGCGGCGCTGTCCCGGATCGCCAACCGCGACCACCAGATCCGCATCGGCAAGGGCGACACGGTGCTGCTCGCCAGCTCCCTCATCCCCGGCAACGAGAACGCCATCTACCGCGTCATCAACGGCCTGACCCGCTGGGGCGCCACCGTCGTCCACAAGGGCAACGCCAAGGTGCACGTCTCGGGTCACGCCAGCGCCGGTGAGCTCGTGTACTGCTACAACATCGTCCGGCCCCGCAACGTCATGCCGGTGCACGGCGAGTGGAAGCACCTGAAGGCCAACGCCGACCTCGCGATCCGTACCGGCGTCGATCCCGAGCGCGTGATCATCGCCGAGGACGGAGTCGTCGTCGACCTGGTCGACGGGCGGGCCTCGATCACCGGCAAGGTGCCCGCGGGATACGTGTACGTGGACGGCATGACCGTCGGCGGCGCCACCGAGGCCTCCCTCAAGGACCGCCGCACCCTCGCCGAGGAGGGCGTGGTCACGGTGGTGGCGCTCGTCGACGCAGACACCGGCGCGCTCACCGAGCCGCCCGACTTCCTGGCCCGCGGCTTCGTACACGACGAGAGGACCTTCGAGCCCGTCATCCCCGTCATCGAGAAGACCCTGGCCGCCGCGGCGGAGGAGGGCATCGGCGACGCGCACCAGCTGGAGCAGCTGATCGCCCGCGCGGTCGCCAACTGGGCCTTCCGCACCCACCGCCGCAAGCCGCTCATCATCCCCGTCGTCATCGACGCCTGAGAAGCCGAGAAGCCGAGAAGCCGAGAAGCCGAGAAGGAGAACGAGGAGCGGATGAGCCTGCGTTTCCAGGAGCTCGACTGGCGACCGACGCCGATGGGCGAGATCAGTCTGCGGCGCCGGCGGGATCCGTCGTCGGGCGAGGACGTCTACGAGGTCAAGCTCGGCGACGAGTACCTGATGTCGAGCCTCTTCACGGCGGGCGAGATCGCCCTCGCCCGCCTCGGCCTGCGCCCGCTCGACGGGGACGGGCTCGATGTCGCCGTGGGCGGTCTCGGCCTCGGCTACACGGCCCGTGCGGTGCTCGACGACCCACGGGTGGGTTCGCTGGTGGTGATCGACGCGCTCGGCGAGGTGATCGACTGGCACGAGCGGGGACTTGTGCCACTCGGCGAAGGGCTCGCCTCGGATGCCCGCTGCCGCCTGGCACACGGCGACTTCTTCGCCCTGGCCGCCTCCCCCGACGGCCTGGACCCGGCGGAGCCGGGGCGCCGTTTCGACGCGGTCCTCCTCGACGTCGACCACTCACCGCGGCACGTCCTGCATCCGCGGCACGCCGCGCTGTACGAGCCCGAGGGGCTGCGCCGCCTCGCCGCCCAGCTGCGGCCCGGCGGTGTCTTCGCCCTGTGGTCGAACGACCCGCCGGACGAGCCCTTCCTCGCGGCGCTCGGGGAGGTCTTCGCGGAGGCGGAGGCCCAGGTCGTGCCCTTCGACAACCCGCTGCAGGGCAGGACGGCCACCAACACCGTCTATGTCGCGAGGAGCAGCCGCTGAGGCAGCCACCCGCCGGTCGGCCGCCGGTTCACCGAATGCCGTTCGCCGGGCTCACCGGATGCCGGCCGCCGGGCTCACCGGGCTCGCCGGACGCCTGTCGCCGGGTTCGCCGGACGCCAGTCGCCGGGCTCACCGGGCTCACCGGGCTCACCGGACGCCACTTCACCGGATGCCGGCCGCCGAGTCCTACGGGCGGATGTCTTACGGAGGTGTGACGGGCGCGGGCCGTAACGGGTCCGCGGGCCGGAGCGGGCCTAGCGTGGCGGTATGCGCGTCTTGGTCACCGGCGGTGCCGGGTTCATCGGGTCCCATGTCGTCGAGGTGCTCACCGGGCGCGGGCACGAAGTCGTCGTGCTCGACGCCCTGTTGCCCGCCGTGCATCCGCACCCGCCCACGCCCCAGCCGCGCGAGGGCGTGGAGTGGGTGCGCGCGGACGTGCGGGACGAGACGGCGGTACGGGCCGCGCTGCGCGGTGTGGACGCGGTGTGCCACCAGGCGGCGATGGTCGGGCTCGGCCAGGACTTCGCGGACGCACCCGCGTACGTGGGCTGCAACGACCTCGGCACGGCCGTGCTGCTCGCCGCGATGGCGCGGGCCGGGGTGCGGGAACTGGTGCTCGCCGGGTCCATGGTGGTCTACGGCGAGGGGCGCTACGAGTGCCTCGAGCACGCGGTGGTCCGCCCGGGGCCGCGGGCCGTCGAGGATCTGGCGGCCGGCCGCTTCGAGCCCCGCTGCCCGCACTGCGGCGCCGGGCTGCGGCCGGGTCTGGTGGGCGAGGACGCGCCCGTGGATCCGCGCAATGTGTACGCCACGACCAAGCTCGCCCAGGAGCATCTGGCGGCCGCGTGGGCGCGCTCGACCGGCGGACGGGCGGTCTCGCTGCGCTACCACAACGTGTACGGGCCGGGGATGCCCCGCGATACGCCGTACGCGGGGGTGGCCTCGTTCTTCCGCTCGGCGCTGGAGCGGGGCGAGGCACCGCGGGTGTTCGAGGACGGGGCGCAGCGGCGCGACTTCGTCCACGTACGGGATGTCGCGCGGGCGAACGCGGTCGCTCTGGAGGCCGGGGGCAGTGGCGGAACCGGGTCGGGGCCGGGGTCCGAAACATCGGGTGCGGGGTTCGCGGCGTACAACACCGGCAGTGGGCAGCCGCGCACCATCGGGGAGATGGCGGCGGCGCTCGCGGCCGCGTACGGCGGTCCCGAGCCGGTCGTCACCGGCGAGTACCGGCTCGGCGACGTCCGGCACATCACCGCCGATTCGGCGCGGCTGCGCGCGGAGTTCGGCTGGCTGCCGCAGGTGGACTTCGCCACCGGCATGAAGGAGTTCGCCACCGCCCCGCTGCGTCCGGGGGCGGCCGCGACGGCGGCGGGGTGACGTCCGCGCGTACGGGTGCCGGCGTGACCGGACCCGTACTCCGACGGCGGCGTGGCCGCTGCAGCCGGCGCCGGCGTGACCTCTGCAGCCGACTACGGCGTGGCCGCTACGCGTGCGCCACCGGCAGCGTGACCTCGAAGCAGCAGCCGCCGCTGACGTTGCGCACCCCGGCGCGGCCCTCGTGGGCCTCGACGATGCCGCGCACGATGGCGAGGCCGAGTCCGGCCCCGGCCGGAGGTGTACGGGCATGGCTGCCGCGCCAGCCGGTGTCGAAGACCCGGGGCAGGTCCTCCTCCGGGATGCCGCCGCAGCTGTCGGTGACCGAGAGGACCACGGCGTCCTCGGTCTGCCGCGCGGCCACGGCCACGGTGCCGTCGGGCGGGGTGCGGCGGATGGCGTTGATCAGGAGGTTGCCCAGGACACGGCCCATCTCCTTGCCGTCCACCTCCAGGGGTGCCCTCGCCGCGCTCTGTTCGGCATCGGCCACCAAGTGGATACCGCATTCTCGGGCCAGCGGATCGGCCCCGGCGAGCGCCTCGCCGACGAGGTCGTACACGGAGATCCGGGAGCGGGTCAGCTCCAGGGCGCCCGCGTGGATGCGGGAGAGTTCGAAGAGGTCGCCGACCATCGAGTTGAGGCGCTCGACCTCGGTACGGATCTGGCGCAGATAGCGGTCCGGATCCTCGGCCACACCGTCCTCCAGGGCTTCGGCCATCGCGCGCAGCCCGGCGAGCGGGGTGCGCAGATCGTGCGAGATCCAGGCGACGAGTTCGCGCCGGGAGGATTCGAGGGCGCGTTCCCGGTCGCGGGAGGCGGCGAGCTTGGCGCTGGTGGCCTCCAGTTCGCGGGTGAGTTCGGCGAGTTCGGCGGTGACCGGTGCGGTGGGGGCGGCGAAGCTGCCCGCCTCGCCGAAGGAACGGGCCGCCGCGGTCAGGTCCCGGCTGCCGGCCACCACCCACCGGCCGAGCAGCAGCGCGGTGGCGAGGGAGACGACGGCCGCCATCGCCACGACGATGGTCACCACGGTCAGGTCGTGCGGCGAGAGGAACATCTCCCAGGCCACGACGAGCGTTCCGGCGAGCATCGCGAGGACGGCGACGGAGGCGACCACGGCCAGCGAGACGACGAGCGAGCGGTCGCGCAGGCGGCGCAGGACGACGGCGCCGAGCAGACCGGTGGCGGCGGCTCCGGCGAAGGCAAGCAGGGCGATCAGCAGGATGTCCTTCACGGCCGCTCTCCCTCCGGGTCCCGGGCAGTCGTCGCGTCCCGTGCGGCCGTCGCGTCCTGGGCAACCGTCGTGTGCTGTGTTGCGTGTGCCACGACCGGCGCGTGTGCCGCAACCGGCGCGTGTGCCGCAACCGGCGCGTGTGCCGCGACCGGCGCGTGTGCCGCGACCGGCGCGTGTGCCGCCTCCGGAGCATCGCCCCCGTCGGGCGCGTCGCCCCCGTCCGGCGCGTCGAAACGGTAGCCCACCCCCCACACCGTCCTGATCAGTTCGGGCCGCGCGGGATCGTCCTCGATCTTGCCGCGCAGCCGCCGGATGTGGACGGTGACCGTCGAGAGGTCGCCGAAGTCCCAGCCCCACACCTGGCGCATGAGCTCCTCGCGCCCGAAAGCGCGGCCGCGGTGGCGCAGGAAGAAGACCAGGAGGTCGAACTCGCGGACGGTGAGGGCGAGTTCCCTGCCGTGCTTGGTGGCGCGCCGGGATCCCGGATCGGCGGTGAGCCCCGCGGCCCTCAGCTCTCCGGGCCCGGCGGCCGCGGCAGCGGAGGCGCGGGCCCGGCCGCGGCGCAGCACGGAGGCGACCCTGAGGACGAGTTCGCGCGGGCTGAACGGCTTGGTGACGTAGTCGTCCGCTCCGATCTCCAGGCCGAGGATGCGGTCATCCTCGTCCCCGCGCGCCGTGAGCATGATGACCGGCACCGGGCCACGGGCGCGCAGCCTGCGGCAGACCTCCAGGCCGTCCATGCCGGGCAGCATCAGGTCGAGCACGACCAGGGCGGGCCGGTGCGCGGCGGCCTGCTCCAGGGCGGTGGGGCCGTCCCCGGCGCGTACGACCTCGTAGCCGGCCCGGCTCAGATAGCCCGCGACGACCTCGGCGACGGTCGGATCATCGTCCACGACCAGGATCCGCGCTCCCGCGGGCGGGCCGCCGCCGTCCCGCGCTGCTGTCTCCAAGGGCTCGATGCGCTCCATACGGCAAGCCTCGCACCCCGGCGGCGTACGGGAGGGGCCGGGACGGGGCGGGAGGGCAGGCGTCCGCGTTTCGTAAGAATCCGATGCCCGTTATACCCCTTTCCGGTTCGTAGGGTGAAGGACGTGACCCACACCTCCTCCCCCTCCCCTGGTGAACCCGCCCCAGCGGCCACCGTGACCGCCGACGTGGTGCTGCCCTGTCTCGACGAGGCCGAGGCGCTGCCCTGGGTGCTCGCCCGTATCCCGGAGGGCTGGCGCGCCATCGTGGTCGACAACGGCTCGCGGGACGGCTCGGCCGACCTCGCCCGCTCGCTCGGCGCGAGGGTCGTGCACGAGGCTCGGCGGGGCTTCGGCGCCGCCTGCCACGCCGGGCTGCTCGCGGCCGAGGCCGACATCGTGTGCTTCTGCGACTGCGATGCCTCGCTCGACCCCGACCTGCTCGCCCCGTTCGTCCGGCGGATCGCAGAGGGCCGCGCCGACCTCGTGCTCGGCCGCCGGCGGCCGCAGGGCGGCGGGGCCTGGCCGCTGCACGCCCGCGCGGGCAATCTCGCGCTCGCCCGGATGCTGCGGCGGCGCACCGGCGTGCGGCTGCACGACATCGGCCCGCTGCGGGCCGCCCGCAGGGCGGATCTGCTCGGCCTGGAGCTGAGCGACCGGCGCAGCGGCTATCCGCTGCAGATGGTGGTGCGCGCCGCGGACGCCGGGTGGCGGATCGAGGAGTACGACGTGCCGTATCTGCCGCGCACCGGCCGCTCCAAGGTCACCGGGACCTGGCGGGGTACCTGGCAGGCCGTACGGGACATGCGCGCCGTGCTCGCCGAGCCTGCCGTACGCGAGGGGGCGGGCCGATGACCGGGAACACCACACGGCGGACCGAGGACGCCACACGGCCGACCCGGACCTCCGCGCGGCCGACCGGGGACGCCACACGGCCGACCGGGACCTCCGCGCGGCCGACCGGGGCCACGACCCTGCTGGTGATCGCCAAGGAGCCGCGCCCCGGACGGGTGAAGACGCGGCTGACGCCGCCGTACACGCCCGAGCAGGCCGCCGAACTCGCGGCCGCCGCCCTCGCCGACACCCTGCACGCGCTGCTCCTTGCGCCCGCCCGGCAGCGGATCCTGGTGCTCGACGGAACGCCGGGGCCGTGGCTGCCGCCCGGGTTCACGGTGGTGCCGCAGGCCGCGGGGGGCCTCGACGAACGTCTCGCCGCGGCCTTCGCCGGGTGCGCGGGACCGGCGCTCCTGGTGGGCATGGACACTCCGCAGCTCAGCCCGGAGCTCCTGGACCCGGCGCTCCGGGAAGGGGCCTGGCGGGAGCACGACGCCTGGTTCGGGCCCGCCGTCGACGGCGGTTTCTGGGCGCTCGGCCTCGCCTCACCCGACCCCGGGCTGCTGCGCGGGGTCCCGATGTCCGTCCCCTCGACCGGCGCCGCGCAGCTCGGGCGGCTGACCGCCGCGGGGCTGCGGGTGGGCATGCTGCCCCGGCTGCGGGATGTCGACACGGCCGAGGACGCCCGGCTTGTCGCCGCCCATGCGCCGGACGGCCGGTTCGCGGCGGCGCTGGCGGGCTGCGAAGCGGGACAGGCCCGATGAGCAACGCCGCGCCGGGGCGTGCCCGTGCCGCCACGGCGCGCGCCGCCAAGTCCGAGGTGCCGCCCGCGTCCTGGTGCGCCGATCCGTACACCAGGGCGCTGCACCGCGGCCGCGGCCCGCTGTTCCTGCGGCGCAGCGACGGCTGGCTGCTGCCGCTGGACGTGGAGCGGTGGTGCGCCGCCGCCGACACGGCCGATCTCTCGGCGCTGGGCCGCAGCGAGGGAAGTGTCCTGGACGTCGGCTGCGGCCCGGGCAGGCTCGCGGTCGAGCTCGCCGCACAGGGTCGCCGCGTCCTCGGCATCGACGTCAGCGAGGCCGCCGTGGCCCGCACCCGCCGCCTGGGCGCTCCGGCGCTGCGCCGCTCGGTCTTCGACCCCCTGCCCGGCGAGGGGCGCTGGGGCACGGTCCTGCTGCTCGACGGCAATACGGGCATCGGCGGCGACCCGGCAGCCCTGTTGAACCGGCTCGCCGAACTCCTCGCCCCCGACGGCCTGCTCATCGCCGAGACCGCGCCGGTCGATGTGGACGAGCGGGTGTGGGTCAGGGTCGACGACGGGCGGGACGAGGGGCAGGGCGAGGCGCACTTCCCCTGGGCCCGGCTCGGCACCACCGCCCTGCTGCACCGGGCCGGGGCGCTGGGCTGGCGTACGGCCGAGCAGTGGACCAGCCGGGGCCGTCACTTCCTGGCGCTGCGCCGCCCGCGCACCGCCCGCAGGGCGAGCAGCAGCGCCGAGGCCGCGAACAGCGCGGCCGACAGCAGCAGCCAGCGCGGCAGGAACACCCCCGCGGGCAGCCCGGTGACCGATTCGTAGCGCGCCACACGCCCTGTGATCAGCGGGAACCAGACCAGCAGGAGCAGACCCGACAGAAAGGCCGGCACCCGTACGTAGGACGCCGGGACGCGCGGGTGGCGCCGCCCACCGAGCCCGTTCACGGCGCGGTCGGCCAGGCCGTACAGCGGTGCGAGAACGAGGTCGTGCAGCAGCGCCGTACCCACGAACCACGCGGCGACGGCGAGGCTCTGCTCGCCGAGGAGCCGCAGGCCCGCGTAGCCCGCGAGGGCGAAGGAGGCGCAGAGCAGCAGGAGTTGCAGGGGGCCCGCACCGTAGCGCCGCCGAAAGCGCTGCAGCAGCGCCGGCTTCACGGGCGCAGGCTCCGGGGCGACCGCCTCCGGTGACCGCGCCTGTGGCTCCGCGCCCTGCGGCGCCCCGTGGGCCCGCGCCTCCGGCTCCGCGCCCTGCGACGCCCCGGGGACCCGCGGCTCCGGCCCCGGCTCCGGCTCCGGCTCCGGCTCCGTACGCTCCCGCTCGCCCTCCGGCTGCCCGGGCGGCATGGGTTCCTGTGTCATGTCAGCTCCCCGATGGTCACGTCAGCTCCCCGAACGACATCCGGTTCACCCATTTGGTGGCGTGCACCCCGGGTGCCGCCGGGACGATGACGCGTGCCGGGTAGCCGTGATCGGTGGACAGCGTCTCGCCGTTGACCTCGAGGGCGAGCAGGGAGCGCGGATCGCCCACCTGGTTGCCGCGCAGCGCGACGCGGCGGAACGCTCCGCGCGTCTGCACCGACTCGACCAGCACATCGGGCATCGCGCGCCCCTCCTCGTATCCGGCGAGCCCGGCCAGATCCCGCAGCCGCACACCCCGCCACCACTGGTCGGAGGTCGACCAGCCCTCCACGCAGGCGATGGGCAGCGCCGCGCTGTGCTGCGGCAGGGCGAGCAGTTCGGCGCGGGTCAGGCGTACGGGGCCGGCCGGGCCGTCGAGGACCAGCCGCCAGCGGTCCTCCTCCAGGTCGGCGAGGCGGATGCCGACGGCGGCGGGCGTCTTGTTGATCTGGAAGCCGTTCGGCCCGGTGCCCGGTTCGCCGCCGCCGTGCGGGGCGAGCAGGGCGGTGGCGCGCAGCGGGCCGTCGAAGTTCTGGCCGGCGTTCGTCGCGAACAGCAGCAGTGAGCCCGCGCCGACCATGCCGAGCGCGCCGCGCCGTGTGACGCTCGCGGGGGCGGGGTCGGACGGCGCGAGGCCGCCGGGTTCGTAGGGTTCCGGTTCGGTGGAGCGCAGCCGCTCGCGCAGTCCGGGCCCGCGCAGCATCCGCAGCGCGGCGGGCAGCCGCAGTGCCACATGGACGACGAACGCCCCGAGGAACACCCAGGCGCCGTAGAAGTGCAGCCGGTAGAAGGAGCCGGGGAAGAGGTAGTCGAGCTGGACGTTGAGCACCCCGGTCACGGTCTCGAAGAGCACCCCGCCGACGAGCAGGAGCAGCGAGAGCCGCTCCAGGGCGTGGGCGGGCGAGCGGACCGGCGGCAGCTCGAAGAGCCGGGGCAGCACCGACCACAGCTTGGCGAGCAGGACCGGGATCAGCGCGATCCCGACGGTGACGTGCAGGCCCTGGGTGAGGCGGTAGAGCCAGTGCGGATCGGTCGGCCAGTCGAAGAGATAGAAGCCGAGGATGCCCTTGCCCGGTGTCCTGTCGTTCACCGGCGACAGGTCCGGGTTGTACGCGGCGTACGACAGCAGACCCGTCAGGGACACCACGGTGATCCCCACCAGCAGGACGACACCGAGCACCGCCGTCAGCCATGGCCCGCGCAGGGGGCTGCGCCAGAACCCGGGCCGGTCCGGGGAGCTGGTTCGCGAGGGTCGACTCATGGTTTCGACGGTACGGCGCGGGCGCCCCCCGATGGCCGAGCGACGTGTGACGAAACGCTGACATCCACCCGCCGCACCACCCGAGCGCCACCCCCGCGTCCTACGGTGCGGGCGTGAACTCCCCCAGCACCCACGAGGCAGGCGACCGCGCGCGCCGGACCGACCACGACACGGACACCACCGGCACGGACGCCACCGAGACCGCGGCCGAGGCCGACCACGACACGGACGCCACCGGCACGGACGCCACCGGCACGGACGCGACCGGCAGCGGCACCGAGCCCCCCGGCGAACCGCCCGTCGAGACGCGGCGGGACCTGCGGGTCGCCCTGGGCGGTGTGCTGCTCGTCGTCATCGCCGCGGTCGTCGGCACCGCCGTCCAGAACAGCACGGGATCCATCCACCTCAACTGGCCGCCGCTCTACGCGAAGTGGCGCCCCCATCTGGGCCCCGGCACCCCGGCGGCGGCCGCGATCGCCGTGGCAGTGATCGCCTACGGCCCCTCGCTGGCCGTACGGCTCGGACGGCGCACGCTCCTGTGGGCCACCTGGGGGACCTCGCTGGCCTGGATCTGGTCGCTCGCGCTGATCGACGGCTGGTATCGCGGCATCGCCGAGCGGCTCACCACGAAATACGAGTATCTGCAGGTCATCGACCGTTTCGGGGACATCCCGGCGACCCTGCGGGACTTCTCCGCACACATCCTCATCGACGCCCCCGACAACTGGCCCGCCCATGTCGCCGGGCACCCGCCGGGCGCCACCCTCACCTTCGTCCTCCTCGACCGGATCGGTCTGGGCGGCGGGGCCTGGGCCGGGGTCTTCTGCATCACCGTCGGCAGCACGGCCGCCGTGGCGGTGCTGCTCACCGTGCGCACGCTCGCCGGGGACGGCCCCGCCCGCAGGGCGGCACCGTTCCTCGCACTCGCCCCGGCCGCGATCTGGGTGGGCGCCTCCGCGGACGGCTACTTCGCCGCCGTCACCGCGTGGACGACCGCGCTGCTCGCCCTGGCGGCGACCCGCGGCGTCCGCTTCCCGGCGCTCGCGGCGGCGGGTTCCGGTCTCCTCTTCGGCCTGACCACACAGCTCTCGTACGGCCTCCCGCTCTTCGCGATCGTCCTCGCGGCCGTGCTCCTGCTCACCCGCACCTGGCGCCCCATCCCGTGGTTCCTCGCGGGCGCCACGGTCTTCCCGGCGCTGCTCGCACTCCTCGGTTTCAACTGGTGGGAGGCCTACCACCTGCTCGTGGAGCGCTACTACCAGGGCGCGGGCGGCGTCCGCCCCTACGCGTACTTCATCTGGGCCAACCTGGCCTGCACGGTCCTGGCGGCCGGTCTCGCCTCGCTCGCCGGTCTGCGCCGCATGCTGCACGGCACCACGGGCGTGGCCCGCCGGCTGCGGGCCGGCACGCCCAGGCCCGCGGACGGTCTGTCCGTGCTCGTCCTTGCCGCGCTGCTCACGCTCCTGGTCGCCGACGTGTCCGGGATGAGCAAGGCGGAGACGGAACGGATCTGGCTGCCCTTCATCATGTTCCTGATCCCCGCCACCGCGCTGCTGCCCGCCCGCACCGCGCGCTGGTGGCTCGGGGCCCAGGCGGCGGTGGCGCTCACCCTGAACCACCTGCTGTTCACGGGATGGTGATCCAGCGGGCCGCGGCCTCGGACGGGGTGGCCGGCTCGCTGTTGAACGCGAGGGGTGTGTCCGGGCAGTGCCGCCGGATCAGGTCGATCACCTGCTCCAGGAGCTCGACCTGGTCATCGGCGTGCCGCAGACCGCCGACGACGACGACGCACTCCCATCCGCGCGCGCAGCGCCTCGGTGACGAGGGCCTGCGCGCGCAGGGCCTTCGCGTCGTCGCTTCCGTCGAGTCCGAACTGGCAGCTCTCCACGCCCACACCGTGCGCCGCGAACCTGGCGAGCCCCTCCTCGACCGCCCTCACCCCGGCTCGCGGACCCGAGCCGCCCCGGACACCGCAGAGCCTGGCGTTCCTCCTGGTCGACCCGCGGCCGATCGTCTCGACTTCCGCTGTGCCGCCGCTGTGCCGCCGCAGCAGCCCCGGGCCGACACCTCGACCATGCCCCTGGAGGGACCCGAGGGCTTCAGGGAACAGCTCATGCACAGGGAACAGCTCATGCAGGAGCGGAAGTTCTTCGTCGACGAGCACAACGACCATCTCTACGAGCGGTCGTTCTCGCTCTGCGAGCACTGAGGGCCGGTTTCCGGAGTGGGAACCGCGCGCCGGTGGGGGTCCGCGACCCGCACCGGCGCGCTCGTCGCTCACGCCGGGTTCGCGTGGCTCACGCCGGGTTCGCGTGGGTCACGCCTTGTTGAGGCGTGGGTCACGCCTTGTTGAGGTGGGTCCAGAACTCGTCGAAGGACAGCTTCTTGTCGCCGTCGAGGTCCTGGGCGCGGATCACGGCCTCGGCCACCGCCTCGGTGACGTTCCAGTCGCCGCCCTGGGCGAGCGCCGTCTTGAACTCGGCGGCGGTGATGAGACCGTCGCCGTCCGTGTCGATCCGGTTGAACTCGGCGCGAGCCGCCTCGATGTCCGCCATGACTTCCACCCCTTCTTGGTGCTGAACTGACCGGGTCAGATTAGCCACCCGCCCGTACGAAGTGCGGCAAGACCCCGAGGCGTCGTGCGCACCGGGCCCGCTCCCGCCACGGGTGAGGGAATTTTGGGGGTATGGATGGACAGCGCGCTCGGCACGATCCTGGGCGATGTGGCGGCGGGGCGTTTCCCGGCGCCGGACGGTACGACGACGATCGTGCCGCAACCGAATCCGCGGGACGCCGGGATGATCGCGTTCACGGCTCATTCCGTGGTGTTCACCGACGAGGACCCCAGGTGGGTGCGCCGGACACTCGCCGCCATCGACTGCGATCCGCTGGCGGCCACGATGAACCCGCAGTTCCTCGCGGCGTTCATGGAGCGGACCGGGCGGCGGACCGACAACGTCGATCTGCTGACGATGGCCACCCCGCTGGGCGGGGAACCGCCGCTCGCGCTCCGGGAGATCGAGGATCCGGAGCATCCGCGGGTGGCGTATGCCCGCAAGCGCCGCGATGACGTGCGGGTATGGACCGCGGACGGCGGGCTGCTCGCGCTCGGGCGGGGACTCGCCGGACGCTGGGAGGCGTCGGTGGAGGTCGACGAGGACATACGGCACCGGGGACTCGGGCGGCTGCTCGCGCAGGCCGCGCGGCATCTCGTACCCGGGGGTTCCGTGCTGTGGGCACAGCAGGCGCCGGGCAACGCGCGGAGCGTGCGGGCCTTCCAGGCCGCCGGGTTCCGGCCGGTCGGCTCGGAGGTGGTGTTCTACGCACGCTGAGCCGGAAGCGACCCCTGGCCCGGGGGCCCCGGGACAGGGGTCGCTTCCGGACCGGAACGGCGGGTGACCGGGTGCGGGCGCCTGGGAGGTGCGCCCGCACCCGGTCGGTTCCGGGGCGGCCGGGGTGCCTGATCGGCCGGGGTGCCTGATCGGCCGGGTCGGCCGGGTCAGCCGGGTCAGCGGAAGATGCCCGTGTGGCCCAGGGAGTAGCGGCCCGGCTGCGGGTAGACCGCGAGTCCGTGCGGGCCCGCGCCGACCGGGATCCGGGCCAGCTGGACCCCACTGTGCGTGTCGATCGCGTAGACCTCGTCGTCGTAGCGCCCGGACAGCCACAGCACATTGCCGTTGGCCGAGACGCCGCCCATGTCCGGGGATCCGCCGTCCGGCAGCCACCACTTCTTGGTGAGCTTGTTCTTGGCGAAGTCGAAGACGGAGATGGAGCCCTCGCCTCGGTTGGGGATGTACATCTCCTTGGAATCGCGGGAGATGTACAGGCCGTGGCAACCCTTGCCGGTCGGCAGGAGCTTCGGGGTCGTGAACTTCTCGCCGTCGAGGACCCACATGCCGTGCGCCTTCATATCGGCGATGTAGAAGGTCTTGCCGTCGGGTGAGATCTTCACGTCCTGCGGCATCGCGCCCTCGAAGGGCAGCTTCATCTGGTCGACGACCTTCATCTTCTCGGTGTCGACCTTGAGCAGTTCGGCGGAGAACTCGCAGGACACGATGAAGTAGCGGCCGTCGAGCGAGAAGTCGGCATGGTTGACGCCGTAGCAGCTGACCGGCTCGGTGTGCTGACGCTTCATCGTCTGCGGATCGCGGAAGACGATCTCGCGGTCGAGCGAGGCCATCACGACGGCGTGCTTGCCGTTGGGCGTGAAGTAGAGGTTGTACGGGTCGTGGACCTCGACGTCGTCCGCCTTGCGCTCGGCGGTGAGCGGGTCGATGGGGCTGAGCGTGTTGCCTCGGTTGTTGTTGACCCACAGGGTCTTCATGTCCCAGGAGGGCACGACGTGCTGCGGATGGTTGCCGACCGGAATGGTGTCGACGACCTTGAAGCTCTTGGGGTCGATCACCGAGACGGTGTCGGACTTGGTGTTGGGGACGTAGATCCGTTCCTTGACCTTCTTCATGAACGGCGCGAGGTTGCCCGCCCGGTTCGCCGCGTAGATGTCCTTGGGATTCTCCACCGGCGGCATGCCGGGCAGCCCGTAGATCGGCTTCGGGCCCTTCTTCTTCTCCTGCTGCTTCTCCAGCACCGCCGCCTCCTTCGCGGTCCCGTCGGACTGCCCCTGCGTGCCGCAGGCGGCGAGGAGGGCCGATGCGGCGACCAGGCCGCCGGCCAGGAGACGGGCGCGGGCCGGGACGCGGGAGCGCGGGGCGGAGCCCGGCGCTCCGGCCGTGCTGCGGGCGGACGGGGTGCGGCGAAAGGCGATGCGGGAGTTCATGAGGTCAGCAGCTCCGTGGTGGTTACCGCGAGCACCGCGGCGGTCGGCGTTCACGGCGCCCATTTAAGGGGGCTATCGCATAAGAAGTGACGATTGACCCGATTTACGATGTTCGCGGGTCGCCCACCCGAGAGCTCTCCTACCGAGCCCACAGCCCACCGAAGTCTTAGCAGAACGCTCACTTAACCCTTGTTTACAAGGCAGGTGTCCCATCTCACCAAAGATTCACCTTGCAACTGTCACCATATGTTCAGGATTGTCCAGGTAAAGTCTTTTGGCAGGGAGACCGCCCGTCTGCCATAGTCGGAGACACGCGATCCCCATTGACCCGGGCCCGATCGCCACAGCACCCGCGGATCACACCCCCCGAAGATCCGCGGTGTACGCAGCAGCCCCCAGGCGCCGTCACCCCCGGCGCGACGGGGGCTTCTGCATATGACGGGGGACTTCCGCGTCCGCAGGACCGGGCGCCGAGCGGGAGAGCCGACGGGCTGCCGGGCGGAGGCAGGCGGACTACCGGGCCGGAACCGGCGGGCTCAGCGGTCCGTGGTCCGCATTTCGAACCAGGTGGTCTTGCCGCGCGGCAGCAGGTCGACACCCCAGCGGTCGGAGAGCTTGTCGACGAGGAAGAGGCCGCGGCCACTGGTGTCCATTTCCTGGACCGGCATCAGGCACGGCAGCCCCCGGGACGGATCGCGGACCTCGATACGGATCCAGCCCCGCCGCCGCAGCATGCGTAAGCCGAACACCCGCGCCCCGGTGTGCCGTACGGCATTGCCCACCAACTCGGAGACGAGCAGCACGACCACCTCGGCGACCTGGGGGGACAGGCCCCAGTGGCGCAGGACCACGATCTGGGCGAGGCGGCGGGCGGCGCCCGCGGACTCGGGCCGCGAGGGCAGCGGGACTTCGTCCTCCGTGGGGTTCCCGAAAAGTTCCAGGGCTTTCAGGGCCCGTTCATCCTCAACGGCAGGGGTCCACCGCGACACGGTCGTACTGCCGTGTGACCGTGTGTGCTCGCTGCTCTCCAGCCCCGCCATGTCCCCATCATGGCGTCAGACAGGGCGTCTTGGAGCCGTTACGTGAGAAAACGCCCCCCGGAGAGGACGGCTCCGAGGGGCGCTGTCGGCATATGCCTGCGGCACTTAAGCCCCCTGTGCGCCCCCTGCGACCTGCGATGACAGCCCGCCCGCGGTTGATCACACAGAGTTCTGGCCAAGGCATCCTTAAGATTCTCTTAAGGTCTGGATAAGGCTGTCAGAGGAACTTGGCCTTTCCGGGGCCCTCCTCGACGAAGCTGCGCATCCCGCGCTCGCGGTCCTCGGTGGCGAACAGCGCGGAGAACCAGGTGCGTTCGATGGCGAGGCCGGTGTCGATGTCCGCCTCGAGGCCCTGGTCGATCGACTCCTTCGCGGCGCGCAACGCGATCGCCGGGCCCTGGGCCAGCTTCGCGGCCCAGGCGTGCGCCTGCTCGTAGACCTCGGCAGCGGGCACCACCCGGTCGACGAGACCGAGCGTGAGGGCCTCATCGGACTTGACCATACGGCCGGTGAAGATCAGGTCCTTGGCGCGGGACGGGCCGACGAGGCGGGACAGGCGCTGGGTGCCGCCGGCCCCCGGGATCAAGCCGAGCAGGATCTCGGGCTGGCCGAGCTTGGCGTTGTCGGCGGCAATGCGGTAGTCGGCGCAGAGCGCCAGCTCGCAGCCGCCGCCGAGCGCATAGCCGGTGACGGCTGCGACGACGGGCTTGGGGATGCGGGCGACGGCCGTGAAGGCCTCCTGCAGCGCGCGGGCGCGCAGGACCATCGCGGTGTGGTCCATCGCCTGCATCTCCTTGATGTCCGCGCCCGCCGCGAACACCTTCTCCCCGCCGTACAGGACGACGGCCCGTACGTCATCGCGGCTCGTCGCCTCGGCGGCCAGTTCCTTGAGGCGGTCCTGGGTGGCCACGTCGAGGGCGTTCATCGGCGGGCGGTCGAGGCGGATGGTGCCGACGCCGGCGGAGATTTCCAGAGAGACGGTCATGTACGGAGGTTAGCGGGCGTTCACGCGCCGTGGGGGCCCGGGGGCGAGCGCCCCGGGCCCCCACGTCAGGCAGGAACTACTTCTCCCACTCGTCCCAGTCGAGGTTCCAGCCGTTCAGGCCGTTCCACCACTGGATGGTCTTGTCCTTGCTGTTCTTGACGACCACCACATCGCCGATCATCGACCGGTCGAAGAACCAGGCGGCGGCCACCTTCTTGTCGTAGCCGCCGCGGACGTCGTCAAGGCCGACACAGCCGTGGCTGGTGTTGGAGCTGCCGAAGACGGAGGAGGCGGCCCAGTAGTTGCCGTGGATGAACGTGCCGGAGGTCGACAGACGCATCGCGTGCGGGACGTCCTTGATGTCGTACTCGCCGCCGAAGCCGACCGTGTCACCGTTCATCCGGGTCACCTTGAGCTTCTCGGTGATCACCATCTGGCCGTTGTACGTGGGGGTGGCCGGGGCGCCGGAGCTGATCGGGATGGTCTTGATGACCTTGCCGTCCCGCTCGACCTTCATGGTCTTGGCCTTGGCGTCGACCGTGGAGACCTGGCGGCGGCCGATGGTGAAGCTGAACGACTTGGCCTGGGTGCCGTAGACGTCGGGGCGGCCCTCGACGCCGTCGAGGTTCAGCTTGACGGTGACCTCGGTGCCGGGCTTCCAGTACTCCTCGGGGCGGAAGTCGAGGCGGTCGTTGCCGTACCACTTGTGGCGGATCTCGACGGCGGGCTCGGCGGTGACCTCGATGGCCTTGGTCACGGCCTCCGGGTCGGTGATGCCGCGGGTGAAGTTGAAGGAGACCGGCATGCCCACGCCGACCTTGTCGCCGTCCTCGGGCGTGAAGTGGCCGATGAAGGTGTTTTTGGGGGTGAGGGTGGTGAAGGTGGTGTCCTTCGCGGCCACCCGGCCCTCGGAGTCCTCGGCCGTGGCGTGCACCTTGTACTTGGTGGAGGCGGCGAGGTGGTGTGCGGGCTGCCAGCCGCTGCCGTCGGCGGTGATCTCGCCCGGTATCGCGTTGCCCTGGGTGTCCTCGACCTTGACCTCGGTCAGCTTGCCCTTCTGGGCGGTGATCTTGAGGGCGCCGCTGGTGGCCACGTCCTTCGCGCCGTCCTCGGGGGCGATGCCGACGACCGCCACGGAGGGGGTGTTGGGCTTGGCCTGGGCCGAGCTGCTGCCCTTGTCGTCCTTCTTGTCGTCTCCCCCACCGCCGCTGCCGCCGGCGCAGGCGGTCACCGTGAGCAGAAGGCTACCGGTGATCAGCGCCAGGGATGCGCGGATACGGTGCCTGCGTGCATCAACCGATGCCCCCGATATCGGTCGCCCGTTCACGTCGTGTTCTCCCCTCCCAGGGCCTCGGTGCGGCCCTCCCCATGGTGCTCACGCATGGTTATTGCATGCGTACCGCAAGGGTTATCACAGGAATTCGGGAGGTGGGGGGCCTGGAAGGTCACCGTTCAGTCCCAACTCGGGCAGGGGGCTGGGGGTTTCACCGCCCCCCCCACCCGCCTGCCCGGGGCCGCCGGTGTCCGGCGGCCTGATCCCGCCGGACACCCGCTGGTTCAGCGCGGAGCCCGCCCTAGTTCAGTGCGGAGCCGGCCTTCCACTTGTTCCAGGGCATGTTCCAGCCACCCAGTCCGTTGTCGGGGGCCACCGTCTTGTCCTCGGAGTTGCGCACCTCGACCACATCGCCGATCAGGGAACGGTCGAAGAACCAGCCGGCCGGGGTGTCGCCGCTGCCGCCCTTCTCGTCGCGCAGGCCCACACAGCCATGGCTCGTGTTCTCCTTGCCGAAGACGGTCGAGTCCGCCCAGTAGTTGCCGTGCAGGAAGGTGCCGGAGGTGGTGAGGCGGATGGCGTGCGGGACGTCCTTGATGTCGTACTCGCCCTTGCCGTCGGAGTCCGTGAAGCCGACGGTCGCCCCGTTCATCCGGGTCACGTCCAGCATCTCGGTGATCACCATTTTGCCGTTGTACGTGGGCGTCTTGGACGATCCGGCCGAGATCGGCACCTTGGACAGAAGCCTGCCGTCGCGGTGCACCTCCATCGTGTGCGCCTCGGCGTCGACCACGGAGCGCTGGCTGCGCCCGATGGTGAAGGAGAACGTCTTGTGCTGCAGTCCGTACACGCCGGGCGCCGCCTCGACATCGCGCAGCCGCAGTTCGACCGTCACCTTCGTGCCGGGCTTCCAGTACTCGCGCGGCCGGAAGTCCACCCGGCCGGAGCCGAACCAGTGCGCGGCGACCTCCACCGGCGGCTGCGCGGTCACCGTCACGGCGCGTTCGACGGCCGCGCGGCTCTCGACCTCGCGGTTGAACTCCAGGGAGACGATCATCCCGGTGCCGACGGTGGAGCGCATCTCCGGTTTCACATACGCGATGAAGCGCTCGTCGGGCACCTGCGTGGTGAACGTCGTATGGCGGGCCGAGCGGCGGCCGTGGCCGTCCAGGGCGACCACGTCCACCTCGTACTTCGCGGCGAGCGCGAGTCGGGGGTCGTCCGGGGTCCAGCGCAGGCCGTCCTCGGAGATCCGGCCCGGCACCGGATGCTGCTGCGCGTCCTGTTGCCTGACCACTTTCACGGCCTCCAGGCGCCCGCTGGGCACCCTGACCTCGATTCCGTGCCCGGGCCGCACACCGCGTTCGCCGTGGCCGGGGCTGATGCGGATCCGTTCCGTCTGCCCTTTGCCGAGCATCTCGTCGAGCCGGAAGCCGTCCGCCGAGCAGCCGGTGAGCGGGCCGGTACCGAGGAATGCGGCGGCCAGTGCGGCCGCCACGCGCCGCCGGGTGAGACCGGCGGCACCCCTGTCGTTTTGTCTCATGTTGTCCCCCAACGACGGGCCCCCTCCCGGGGAAACGTCAGGGCGGGGCCGGTTGGGGGCAACCGGGGAAGACGGGGGTCCGCCGGGGCATCGTCCGGGGCGCGGTGGCGTGGTGCCGATCCGGGGGCGGGGCGAAGGGTCCGGGACCGTGCGCGGTGAGCGGTCGGTTCCCGGTCGTAGGACCAAAAACCGATGGGGATTGTCAGTGGCGAAGCCTAATCTCGCTCCTGATGCCCACCACACCTGCCGCTCCCACCGCCACCCCGCACCGACGGTCCGCCGTGCGCTGCCTGCTGCGCCTGTGGCCGTACGTACGACCGGTGCGCGTGCGCCTGTTCACGGCGGCCTTCATCGCGATCCTCGCCTCCTGCGTGGGTCTGGTCATCCCGCTGGTCCTGAAGTGGATGGTGGACGGTCCGGTCGCCGAGCGCGACCCGGGCGGGGTGTGGCTCGGCGCGCTGTTCGTGCTGCTGCTCGGGCTCGGCGAGGCGGTGCTCTTCGGGTTCCGGCGCTGGCTGGTGGCGCGGCCGCTCGCAGGCGTCGAGGCCTCGATGCGGGCGGATCTGTTCCGGCATCTGCAGCGGCTACCGGTCACCTTCCACGACAAGTGGCCCTCGGGGCAGCTGCTTTCGCGCGGCACGACGGACCTCATGCTGCTGCGCATGTTCCTGGCG
This sequence comes from Streptomyces lothianensis, assembly GCF_047779955.1. Classification (NCBI taxonomy): domain Bacteria; kingdom Bacillati; phylum Actinomycetota; class Actinomycetes; order Kitasatosporales; family Streptomycetaceae; genus Streptomyces; species Streptomyces lothianensis. Next base: position 23,000 of record NZ_JBLMKT010000054.1, read on the forward strand.
TTCCCCCTGACCTTCCTGCTGGTCAACGGGGTGACGATCCTCGTCGGTGTGATCATCCTCCTCGCACAGGACTGGGGCCTCGGCCTGGTGCTGCTCGCGCCCGTCGTCCCGATGGTCGTCGTCTGCTCCGCCTTCGAGCGGCGGTACGCGAAGATCGCAAGGCGGGCGCAGGACCAGGTGGGCGATCTGACGACGGTGGTCGAGGAGTCCGTGCTCGGCATCCGGATCATCAAGGGCTTCGGGCGGCACCGGGCCCAGGCCCGCGACTTCGCCTCGCTGGCCCGCACGCTGCGCGGCACGGAGCTGGGCAAGGCGCGGCTGCTCGCGACGATCTGGGCCGTGATCGTGCTGCTGCCCGAACTCGCCATCGGGGCGGCCCTGGTGCTCGGCACGGTCCAGGTGGCCGACGGGACGCTCTCGGCGGGCACCCTGGTGGCGTTCCTGTCGACGGCGCTCGCGCTGCGCTGGCCGGTGGAGTCGATCGGCTTCCTGCTCGCGATGAGCCAGGAGGCGGCGACGGCGACGGAGCGGTACTTCGAAGTGCTCGACGCGGAGCCGGAGTCCTCGGAGCTGCCCGGCGGCGAGGTGCGCGGGAGCGCAAAGGGTACGGGCGCCGTGCGCGTGGACGCGGGCGGCACGGAAGCGGACGGTACGGAAGCGGACCGTGCGGGGCCGGACCGTCCCGAGCCGGGCCCCGCAGGCGGCGGGCTCCGCTTCGAAGGCGTCCAGTTCCGATACCCGGACGCCGCACCGGACAGCATCCCCAGCCTCGACCGGATCGATCTGCACATCCGCCCCGGCGAGACCATGGCACTGGTCGGGGCGACCGGCAGCGGCAAGACGACGCTCACCGCGCTCGTGCCCCGGCTGCACGAGCCGACCGGCGGCCGGATCACCCTCGACGGCGAGGACATCACCGCCATGCCGCGCGAGCGGCTGCGGGAACTCGTCGCGGTGGCCTTCGAGGAACCCACCCTGTTCTCGGCGAGCGTCGGCGAGAACGTGCTGATGGGCGCCGCCCACGCCACCGCCGACGATCTGAGGCGCGCGCTCGCCGTCGCCCAGGCCGACTTCGTGCACGCTCTGCCGCAGGGCGTGCACACCCAGGTCGGCGAGCAGGGCCTCAGCCTCTCCGGCGGGCAGCGCCAGCGACTCGCGCTCGCGCGCGCGGTGGTCGGTCAGCCGCGCTTCCTGGTGCTCGACGACCCGCTCTCCGCGCTCGACGTGCACACCGAGGCGCTGGTGGAGGCGGCGCTGCGCGAGGTGCTCGCCGAGACCACCGCGCTCGTCGTCGCGCACCGCCCGTCGACCGTGCTGCTCGCGGACCGGGTGGCGCTCCTGTCCGGCGGCCGGATCACCGCGGTGGGCACACACCAGGAGCTGCTGCGGGACAGCGCGGAGTACGCGTGGCTGATGTCGGGGGCCGAGGAGGACACGTATCCGGGCGGCCCGGAGGGCTCGTCCCCGGGCACCCCGCTCACCGACGGCCCGGACGGCTCGCATACGGACGGCTCGCATACGGACGGCTCGTATACGGACGGCCCTGATTCAGACAGCCGGGTCGGCCCGGAGGACCCGTACGCGGACGGCCTCGACGATCTGACGTACGCGAAGGAGAACCGGTGACGACCACACTGGACAAACCCGCCGAAGCCACCGAGCAGCCGGCGGGCGATCCCTTCGACCGGGACGCGCTGCCCGCACCCGAGGGCGCGACGGGCTCGCTCCTGCGCTCCCTGCTCGCGCCGCTCAAGGCGCGCGTCGCACTCACCGCCGTCCTGCTCCTGCTCAAGGAGGCCGCGGTGCAGGCGGGCCCGCTGCTCGTCGCGTACGCCATCGACCGCGGCGTACCGGCGCTCAGGGCCGACGACACCGGACCGCTGATCGCGATCGCCGCCGCCTACGCCCTGTGCTCGCTGGGCGCGGCGGCCCTGCAGTACGGCTTCATCCGCTCCTCCGCCCGCGTCAACCAGGAGGTGCTGCTCGATCTGCGCGGCCGGATCTTCCGCCATGCGCAGGCCCTGTCCGTCGACTTCCACGAGCGCTACACCTCGGGCCGCCTCATCTCCCGCTCGACCACCGATGTCGAATCGCTGCGCGAGCTGCTCAGCGAGGGCCTGCAGGAACTCGTCACGGTGGTCCTCTCCTTCGCCTTCATCTCGGCGATGCTCCTCTGGCTGGACCTGGGGCTCGGCGGCGTCGCGGTCGCCTCGTTCGTGCCGCTGTACCTGCTGGTCCGGCTGTACCAGAAGCGCGCGGGGCGGATCTTCCGGAAGCGGTCGACGACGATCGCCGCGGTGATCGTGAAGTTCGCGGAGACGATGAACGGCATCCGCCCGGTGCGCGCCTTCCGCCGCGAGCGGGTCAACGACGAGGAGTTCGCGGTCCTCAACCGCCGCCACGAGCGCACCAACGGGGACGCGCTCCTGGAAATGGCCCGCTATGTGGTCGGTTCGCGGATCGTCGCCAATACGGCCGTGGCCGGCATCGTGCTGTGGGGCGCCTACCGGGTGGCGGACGGCACGCTCGCCCTCGGTGTGCTCGCGGCCTGTGTGCTCTATCTGCGCCGGCTGTACGACCCGATCGACCGGCTGGGGATGTTCCTGAACTCGTACCAGTCGGCGGGCGCGTCCCTGGAGAAGATCGCCGGTCTGCTCGCCCAGACCCCTTCGGTCCCCGAGCCCGCCGAGCCGCGCCCGCTGCCTGTGAAGCCGTTGCGCGCGAGCGAAGCGCCGGGCCGCTCGGTCACGTTCGAGTCGGTGAGCTTCCGCTACCGCACCGGCGGCGAGGTCCTGCCGCGCTTCGACCTGCACCTGCCCGCCGGACAGACGGTCGCGGTCGTCGGCTCCACCGGCGCGGGCAAGTCCACGCTCGCCAAGCTCCTGGCCCGGTTCTACGACCCCTCCGAGGGGCGGGTCCTCCTGGACGGGGTGGACCTGCGGGATCTGGCCGTCCCCGAACTGCGCCGCGGGGTCGTCATGGTCACCCAGGAGGCCTTCCTGTTCTCGGGCACGATCGCCGAGAACATCGCGATCGGCCGGCCCGAGGCCAGCCGCGAGGAGATCGAGCAGGCCGCGAAGGCGATCGGCGCGCACGCGTTCATCACCGCGCTCCCCGACGGCTACGACACGGACGTACGCAAGCGGGGCGGCCGTATCTCCGCAGGCCAGCGCCAACTCGTCGCCTTCGCACGGGCCTTGCTCGCCGACCCGGCGATCCTGATCCTCGACGAGGCGACCAGCTCCCTGGACGTACCGGGTGAGCGGGCGGTGCAGGAGGCGATGCGGACGGTGCTGCACGGCCGCACGGCGGTCGTCATCGCCCACCGTCTTTCCACGGTCGCGATCGCGGACCGGGTCCTGGTGATGGAATCCGGCCGAGTGGTCGAGGACGGGCCACCGGCCGAACTGATCGGCGGTGCCGGCCGGTTCGCCGATCTGCACCGGGCCTGGCGGGACAGCCTCGTGGGCTGAGTGCCCAGGTCAGGCGCCACTGGTGACGGCGGCGGTACGCACTCGCGTACCGCCGTCGTCGGCGTTCGACGACGCGTCGGGCGCGGACACCTTCCGTATACCGAACAGACGCCCCCGCACAACGGACTGTTTCCGGCCAAAGTCTTGACGCGCCCCTGACAGGGGCTCGGCCCACCTGCCACGCTTCACACGGACCGGTGCGCCCCGTCCCTCGCGTCACCGGCGCATCGGTAGGCAACTCCGCACCATGCTCCGCCTGTTCAGCAAGCCCGGCCGGTTCGGTCCGGCCCCGCCTGTACAGCCCGTTCTGCCCGTTCAGACCGTTCGGCGACACCTGCCGTCCGGTGGTCCGGCCGTCGACCACGGCCCCGCAGAAGGAGTCAGTGTTGAGATCCACCCCCCACGTCCGCAGACCGCATCGCCGCGCCAGAGCGGCCGGCGCTCTGCTGTCCGCCACCGCCCTGCTCGCCCTCGGATTCCAGGCCGGCACCGCCAACGCCGGTCCCCAGGCCGCTCCCGTCGCCGGGAAGGCCGACCCGGGCGCCCTGCCCGCCAAGCTCTCCCCCGCCGAACGCGCCGAGCTGATGCGCGAGGCCAACGCCACCAAGGCCGAGACCGCCAAGGATCTCGGGCTCGGCGCCAAGGAGAAGCTGGTCGTCCGCGATGTCGTCCAGGACCGGGACGGCACCACGCACACCCGCTACGAGCGCACCTACGACGGGCTGCCCGTCCTCGGCGGTGACCTGGTGGTCGCCGCGGACTCGGGTGACACCCGGTCCGTGACCAGGGCATCGAACGCGAAGCTGAGCGGGGTGCGCACCTCCGCCAAGCTCGCCGCATCGGCCGCCGAGCGCCAGGCCGTGGCCGCCGCGAAGGCCGAGGGCTCGAAGCAGACGGCCGCCGAGCGGGCGCCGCGCAAGGTGGTCTGGATGGGCGGCGAGGGCGCCCCCACCCTCGCCTACGAGACGGTCGTCGGCGGACTGCAGCACGACGGGACGCCCAACGAGCTGCATGTCGTCACCGATGCGGCGAGCGGCGAGAAGCTGTACGAGTGGCAGGCCGTGCAGACCGAGGGCACCGGCAACACCCAGTACAGCGGCCAGGTCCCGCTCGGCACCTCCCAGTCGGGCGGCAACTACACGCTCAACGACGCCGCGCGCGGCAGCCACAAGACGTACAACCTGAACCACGGCACGTCGGGCACCGGCACCCTGTTCTCGGGACCGGACGACGTCTGGGGCGACGGCACCCCGCAGAACGCGGAGACCGCGGGCGCCGACGCACACTACGGGGCCGCGCTGACCTGGGACTACTACAAGAACGTGCACGGCCGCAGCGGAATCCGCGGCGACGGCGTGGGCGCGTACTCACGCGTGCACTACGGCAACGCCTACGTCAACGCCTTCTGGTCGGACAGCTGCTTCTGCATGACCTACGGCGACGGCTCCGGCAACGCCAAGCCGCTCACCTCGATCGACGTGGCCGCGCACGAGATGACGCACGGCGTCACCTCCAACACCGCGGGCCTGATCTACAGCGGCGAGTCCGGCGGGCTCAACGAGGCGACCAGCGACATCATGGCCGCCGCCGTGGAGTTCAACGCGAACAACTCCTCCGACCTCGGCGACTACCTCGTCGGCGAGAAGATCGACATCCGGGGCAACGGCACGCCGCTGCGCTACATGGACAAGCCGAGCAAGGACGGCAACTCCAAGGACTACTGGTACTCGGGCATAGGCAACATCGACGTGCACTACTCGTCGGGCCCCGCCAACCACTTCTTCTACCTCCTCTCCGAGGGCAGCGGCACCAAGACCATCAACGGCGTCAACTACGACTCGCCGACCTCCGACGGCCTGCCGGTCACCGGCATCGGCCGCGAGAAGGCCGCGCTGATCTGGTACAAGGCGCTGACCACGAAGTTCGGTTCGCGGACGAACTACGCGGGCGCGCGCACCGGAACGCTCGCCGTCGCGGGTGAGCTGTACGGGACCTCCAGCGCCGAGTACGCGGCCGTGCAGGACGCGTGGGCCGGCGTCAACGTCGGCGAGCGCTCCGACGGCGGCGGCGGTGGCGGCGACGGGGACACCTACGAGAACACCACTCCCGTCTCGATCCCCGACAACGGCCCGGCCGTGACCTCGTCGATCACCGTCGACGACCAGGCCGGCAACGCCCCGTCCGACCTCAAGGTCACCGTGGACATCTCGCACACCTGGCGCGGTGACCTCGTGGTGGACCTGGTGGCACCGGACGGCACGGTCCGCAATCTGAAGCCGGCCAGCTCCTGGGACTCGGCGGACGACGTCCGCGAGACGTACACGGTGAACGCCTCCTCCGAGACCGCCAACGGCACCTGGAAACTGCGGGTCCAGGACAAGGCCAGGTGGGACACCGGCCAGATCAACAGCTGGAAGCTGACCTTCTAGCCTCCGCGCGGCCCAGGTCCTTCACGACCTGGGCCGCCCACGACTCAGGCCCCCCCGCGACTCAGGCCGCCCACGACCCAGGCTGCGCGCACCCTGGGCCGCGCAACGCAGACGAGCCCGCTGCCGGAAACGGCAGCACCGCCAGGAGCCCCGGGCCTCTTCCCCCACAGAGCCCCGGGGCTCCACTGCATCCACGGCCTCGCCCCGTCGGCTCAGACGGCAAGCACCGGCACGTCGTAGTGCGGGATCCACTTGTCCCGGGTCACCAGAGTCATGCCCTCGATCTGCGCCTGCGCGACGAGGAGTCGGTCGAACGGGTCGCGGTGGTGGTGCGGGAGCCGGCCGGCGCGCACCCCGTGACCGGCCGTGACCGGCAGGCCGGTGAACTGGCCGTCCCGCGCCCGTTCGGCCAGGTCGGCCGGGCCCTCCACCTTGCCCAGCTCCTGCTTGATCGCGATCTCCCAGGGCGATACGGCACTCACGTATACGGCCGGTTCGGAATCGAGCAGGTCCTTGATGTCATCGGCGAGCTCCGGCGAGTCGCCGAGCCACCACAGGAAGACGTGCGTGTCGAGGAGCAGGCGCATCAGCGCATCAGCGCATCCCGAAAGCGTCGGCGATGTCGTCGGGCAGTTCGTCGAAATCGTCGGCGATACGGATCTGTCCGCTCAGCGAGCCCCTGCCCGTACGCCGCACCTTCGGCCGCAGCGGAACCACCTTCGCCACAGGCTCACCCGCCTTGCAGATCACGACCTCCTCGCCCACTGCGACCTGCTCCAGTATCCGGGAGAAGTGCGTCTTCGCCTCGTGCACGTTGTACTGCCGGGCAGCCTCCACGGCGACCTCCGACTTGGCGGGAGCGACTGGACCAACTGGTGGACTACTGAGGTTGAACTCGTGGTGTCGCTCGATCGTTCAGGCGGGTTTGATGGTCA
>NZ_JBLMKT010000079.1:0-29830 GCF_047779955.1 Streptomyces lothianensis
GCCGAGGACCGGACGGCGGTACTTCGGGCACCACACCACGTGGAGTCCGAGGTCGTACACACCGCCGGAGAACCGGCGAACCTTCCTGGTCACGACCATACGATCACTATACACGCGCCGCAGGTCTAGCGCGGCAGAAAGGTGGGCTCAGGTGAACAGTGCAGATCCGTGCACCCAGTTGAGGCCAGAGCAGGACTCAGAAGCCATTCCCCACCCCGCTAAAGCGGGGCGTCCCCTGGCCAGGTCCTGATGGAAGGTCATCACCTGCCAGCCGTCCCGCCCGGCTTCGAAGACCGGCTTTTCGACGCTGACTTGGCCGCCTTCCTGAAGGTGGAGGAAGGAGGTGTGGAGATCGATCGGAGCAAGGTCATGGCGGAGCTTCCCTTCTGCGTACAGGTGGATCAGTGCCGGTGAGGCGATGCCAGTGTTGCCGTGCGCTCGCGGGCGGGTCTTGAACAAATGTCGCGACACCTCGCGCCGGCGCACCATGACCGACCCCGGCCGGGGTGCCCAGCCCGGCGCCCCCCCGGGTGCCCGGCCCGGCGCTCCCCGGTGCCCAGCCCGGCCCGCGTGCCCTGGCCGGCCCGGTGGCAGCGGCCTGGTTCCACCTGTTCGTCCTGGCATGTTGCTGTGCGGGCCTGGCATGTTCCTGCGGCCGCCCGGGCGGAGTGCGTCGATAGGCTCGTTCCCTCAACGCGCGTAGTTTCAGGAGGAGTTGGCTGAGCCTCGCGGTGATGGCCAGGTCTGCGCGCCTGCCCATGCGGCGAACGCCACGCCTCCCCCTGTCCCGCGCACGACGACCGCTGTCCCACGACTCTCAGGAGCCCGGCATGTCCCTGCGCACCTCACCATCCCGTCGACGCCTCACCACGGCCACCACGGCCACCCTGGCCACAGCGGCCCTGTGCGGACTCACCCTCTCCGCGGTGCCCGCCACCGCGTTGCCCTCCCCCGCGCCGCACGCCGCCGACCGGAACCTGCAGGGCCCCATGGAGCGTGCCTTCTCCGCGGCCGCCGCCCGCCACGGCGTCCCGCGGGACCTGCTCGTCGCCCTCGGCTGGAGCGAGACCCACCTCGACGGCCATGCCGGTGCCCCGAGCCAGGCGAACGGCTTCGGTGTCATGCACCTCACCGACAACCCCCGCAACGGCACCCTCCGCGAGGCCGCCGCACTGACCGGCCGCTCGCTCGTCCGGCTGCGCGAGGACACCGCCGCCAACATCCACGGCGCCGCCGCCGTCCTGCGCTCCTACGCCGACGACCTCGGGCTGAGCGCCGCCGAGCGGCGCGATCCGGATGCCTGGTACCCGGCCGTGGCCCGCTACAGCGGCGCCGGCGAGCAGGCCGCCGCCCGGTTCGCGGACAGTGTGTACGGCTTCCTCTCGGACGGTCTGCTCGCCCGGCCGGGCGGCCCCCGCTCCGCGGAGGAGGTCGTCGTCGTCGGGCGGGCCGTCAGCCCCGACAAGGGTGCGTACGCCGAGGCGAGCGATCTCTCCGTGCAGAGCACCGACTACGGGCCGGCCCGCTGGGTGCCCGCCTCGTCGACCAACTACACGTCGGGGCGCTCGGCCTCGATCGACAAGGTCGTCGTGCACGTCACGCAGGGCTCGTACGCGGGTGCGATCAGCTGGTTCCAGAACCCGTCCGCCAATGTCAGCGCGCACTACGTGATCCGGTCCTCGGACGGCGAGGTCACCCAGATGGTCCGCAACCGCGACACCGCCTGGCACGCCCGCTCCGCCAACTCCTCCTCCCTCGGCATCGAACACGAGGGCTGGGTGGACAACCCGAGCTGGTTCACCGACTCGATGTACCGCTCCTCGGCCGCCCTGACCAGGCACCTGTGCGACACCTACGGCATCCCCAAGGACCGGGCGCACATCGTCGGCCACAACGAACTGCCCGACAACGACCACACCGACCCCGGCCCGTACTGGAACTGGACTTCCTACATGCGGCTCGTCGGCGGCACGTCGGACGGTGCGGACAACATCAGCTTCAGCTCCTACCCGACGCTGGTCAGTGGCGCGAGCGGCGCCCATGTCAAGGCGCTGCAGACGCTACTGAAGGCGCAGTCCTTCGATCCGGGCGTGGTGGACGGGCAGTTCGGGCCCGCGACGCAGAGCGCGGTGGAGGCCTTCCAGGCCTCGCGGAAGCTGTCCGCCGACGGCGTGGTCGGCCCGAGGACCTGGACCGCGCTGCTCGCCGCAGGTGACCGGCCGGTCCTGCGCAGGGGCAGCACGGGCGAGGGCGTGAAGCGGCTGCAGCGCGCCCTGACGGCCGCGCTCGGCAAGACCGTCACCATCGACGGCGTCTTCGGCTCCGGCACCGAGGCCGCGGTCATCTCCTACCAGGAGAGCCGCGGTCTGGCGGTGGACGGCATCGTCGGCTCCGGCACGTGGACCGCGCTGCAGGCGGGCCGCTGACCTCCGGCCGGGCATGAAAGGGCCTGGCTGCCGCCGCCGGGGAGGCGGGTGGCGGCAGCCAGGCCGCTTGGGGGTGCACCGTGGCAGCCGGTCGGCGCGAGGCGCGCGGTGGCTGGAGCGACGAGCGGTGGTTCGGGCGGACCCCGGCCCGGGCCGTCGCTCATCGCGCCACCGGGACCTCCAGTCCGCGCAGCGCGGTGCTGAACTGCCGGGCGGTGCCGCGGCCGGCGAAGAGTTTCGTGACCTCCGCGAGCAGCGGAGCCCGCCAGGTGGGGTGCACGGCCCGCTCCCAGCCGAGGGTGTAGGCGGATGCGTCGCGCACCAGCTCGTACTGGAACCGGGCGAAGGCGGGATGCGGCGCTTCGTCGAGGAGCTGTGCCGCGGCGGAGGTGACGGGCACCTCGCCGGTCTTCAGGAGGGCCGCGCTGTGCTCGCGTCCGGTGAACGCCCCGAGCACGTCGAAGGCGCCGAGGACGTTCTCGGTGCGCGTACTCATCGACAGATAGCCGGCCGGGGTGCCCACGAGGTTTCCGGGCCTGCCCGCGCCGTCCGGCAGCGCCGGGAACGGCACCCAGGCCAGGTCCGCGGCGGCGAAGGCGGGGAAGTCACGGGCGATCAGGGCGTGTTCGGTGGACTCCGCGAGGAGCAGCCCCGCCTCGCCGCGGGCGAGGAGCGCCGCGCCTGAGGAATCGCCGGTGCCCTTGCGGTCCCTGGGTGTCCTCGGTTCGAACGCGCCGGTGTCGGCCAGGGCGAGGACTTCCTCGGCCGCCTGGACCACGGCCCGTTCGCCCCACGCGTCAGGGTCCCCGGCGCGGATGCGCTCGGCGGTCTCCGGCCCGCCGATCCGGTCGACCAGGTAGGCGAGCCACCTGGACTGACCGACGGGAAGCGCGTCGGAACCGCCGTCGCCGCCCGGTGCCGCGACCGGGATCAGGCCCGCCTTGTCGAGCCTCTTCGCGGTCTGCTTCAACTGCGCCCAGGTGGTGGGTGGTTCGAGGCCGAGGTCGGCCAGTACCCGGCGGTGGCAGAAGAGCACCGCCGGGCGGGTTCCGCGCACCGGCACCCCGAAGGGCCGTTCGTTGACGATGGCGCCGTGCAGGGCGTGAGGCAGGAGTGCTTCGCCTGCCTCGGGGTGGTCGAGCAGCAGGTCGTACAGGTCGACCAGGCGGTGTTCCTCCGCGGCATGGGCGATCGCGGAGCCGCCCCAGGAGAAGACGAGGTCCGGCCCGGGGCCTTCGCCGTCGGCGAGGGCTTCGTGCAGGGCGGTGTCGTAGGCCGTGACCGGGACGTCGTCCGGTTCGGCACGGCGCCCGCGGCGGTCGGAGTCCAGGAGCGCGTCGCTGTGGCGCTTGAGCGTGGCCCGCTGGACGGGAAGGGCCTCGTCCCGTGGCAGGAGAACTTTGAGCGGGTCGGTTCCGGTCTCGCCCGCGGAGGCCGGGTCCGGTCCCGCGTCGGCGGGGCCGCAGCCCGACAGCCAGGCCGCGGCCGTGACCGCCGCGGCCGACATACCGAGGAACGACCGTCTGCTCGTGGACACGGATGCTCCGCCTCTCTGTCCCACGGGGACTGCTGCTTGTGGTGGTGCCGGGCCGTGGCCCGGTGCCCGGGTGGGAGGCCGAAGCCGCCGACGGCATCCCGGTGGGCACCGGGCCACGGTGTGATGCGGGGTTCGGGCCCGAACGGGCCGGGAGGGCTGTGCTCAGAAGCCCGAGCAGTTCGGGGCGGCCCAGAAGCGCGAGCTCGTGTTGCCGACGTGGGTGTGGTCGTTGTGGCCCTTGTATCCCTGGCTCAGGATCTCCCTGAAACCGGCCCGCTTGGCCGCGATGGCGTACGAGCAGCGCTTCGACACGGTGCTGGCCCACATGTCGGCGGCGTCCCCGTACATGTGACGGCTGTACTTGGAGCCTCCCACCGCGGTGTTGCACGACTCCGAGCGGAAGCCGCTGGTGATGGTGATCGGGTTGTCGCCGAGCTTGTGTCGGATCGCCTCCAGCTTCCACATGGTCCGCCGCGCGTTGCGCTTCGCGGTCGTCGCCGAGACCTTGCCGCCCGACCAGGTGGAGTTGCACTTGTTCAGCTCGGAGTAGCTGAAGTGGATCGGGGTGCAGTCGGAGCTCTGCAGGGAGTAGATCTTCGAGCGGGTGTTGGGGCCCACCACGCCGTCGGCGGCGAGACCGTACGCGCGCTGGAACTTCTTGACCGCTTCCGCGGTCCTCGATCCGTAGACGCCGTCGACGGACAGCACCTCGCCGTAGTCGACGAAGCCGGCGACCCGCTCCTGGACGCGCTTCACGGACGTCCCCTGGTCACCGACCTCGAGCGGGAGTCCGGTGATCGGGGCGCCGCAGTCGGACGCGGCCTGTGCGGTACCGGTGGTGGTGGCGGTCAGCCCGGCGGCGACACCGGCCACGACCATGGCCGACGCGAGCAGGGAGCGCGTCTTCTTCTTGAGCATGTCGTCTCCTGGGAGTCGTAGTGGGGAGAGTGGATGGACGGCACACGCGCCTGCGGGTGCCGGACAGAACGATGGCAGCGGGCGGCCTGGGTGACAGCGCTCCTGCGTGGCAGCTTCGGACCGCGGGCTGCAGTTTGCTGCCAGGGCATCCCGGGGCCGGAGCGCGCGCCGACGCCGGAGTACGAACCGGCGCCGGAACCATGAGGGTCCGCCGGGCCGCCTGAGTTCAGGAGGCGCGGCAGGCGATCCACCGCTCCAGCGAGTCGTTGATCGCCCTCTTCTTGATCAGCTGCGCCGTCTCCGGCCCGTACACGCCGTCCGGGGTGGTGTTGATCGCCTTCTGGGCGCTGATGAGGGCCTCACGGGTCCGGGTGCCGAACACGCCGTCGGGCACCAGGTTCTTCCCGTAACACCTGTTGAGAAGCCGCTGCAGACCCTCGACACCCTTGCCGCTGTCCCCGTACATCAGGCTGCACGCGACGACGTGGTCGGTGAAGGGGACGCCGACCAGCGTGTACCAACCCTTGTCGATGCTGATGGTGTCGACGCACTCCGGGTAGTAGCGGACGGCCGAGGCGGACGGGGCCATCGCGGTGCCGGCCGCGGTCATCGCGAGGGTGAGGGCGCCCACGGTGAGGGCCAGCTTGCGGGGCTTCTGGAAAAACCTGGACATGGTTCTCCGATCGGAGGAACGGGGGGATCACGGACCCGGCGGCGCCACACCCCCGTAGGTTCCGGTGAGGCCGCCACCGACCCGGCCGACCCTTCCACCGCGCCTGCGCGCTCGGGCCGTCGGCGGCTGGCAGCATGTGCCGTCGGCTGACCCGAAGCTGCCACGGCGAGCGGCCCCCGCCGGGTGTCCCCGTGTCAGGCTGCCGACACGGACCGGCAGGGCGGGGACAGGGCGACCGAGGACCCGGAGCCCTCGGTGAACCGGTCCGGGTTCGGCCGGCCGTCTCCCGCGTACGGCTCCGTCACGGCGCGTTCCGCCGCGTACGCCCGGACGAGGTCGGGCAGTACGAACCGGCCGTCCGCGCCGCGCCGCACCAGGTGGACGCTCTCCAGGGAGCGCAGCAGCCCGCTGGTGGCGGGCGGTGAGTGACCGGACACCGTCACGGCGGCCGACAGGGTGGTGCCCCGGCCCGGCGCCAGGGCGAGCAGGCACAACAGGCGGACGGCGGACGGGTGGAGGGAGCGGCACGTGGTGTCGAGGACGGTACGCAGGGAGGTGCGCGCGTCGCCGGTGTCCAGGACGTCGAGTCGGCTCCTGGCCCCGCCCAGTTCGGCGGCGAGCAGCCGGCGCGACGGCGCCGAGCAGCCGCCGGCCCGTGCCGCGGCGACCGCGAGCGCGAGGGGCAGCCGTCCGCAGCCGCGGACGATACGGGCCACCGCATCGGGGTCGGCGGCCACCCACTGCGCACCGAGCCGGGCGGCAAGCAGCCGGTGCGCCTCCTCGTCGGTGAGGGGGCCGAGTTCGACCGGCCGGGCTCCCTCGGTGGCCCGCAGCCCTTCGAGCCGGTCGCGGCTGGTGACGACGACCGCGCACGAGGGTGTCCCGGGCAGCAGGGGGCGAACCTGCTCGGGACTGTGGGCGTCGTCGAGGACGATCAGCAGGCGCCGGCCGGCGACGAGACTGCGGTAGAGGCCGAGCTGGGCCTCCGGTTCGGCGGGGGTCGCGTCCGGGCCGACGCCCAGCGCGGCCAGGAAGCCGCGCACCGCCCGGTGCGGGTCGAGCGGTTTCCGGTCCGGGTCGAAGCCGCGCAGGTCCACATGGAGTTGACCGTCCGGGAACGCGGCAGCGTTGTCGTGTGACCAGCGCAGCGCCAGCGAGGTCTTGCCGACTCCCCCCAGACCGCAGACCACCGCAAGGCGCGGGGATTCCGTCTGGCGGCCGAGCGCCTCGTCCAGGGCGGCGAGGGGCTTGTCACGGCCCGTCAGATACGCGGGTGGGGATGGAAGTTGGCGTGGGGTGACGGTGGCGGCGAGCCGCCTTCGGGTGTCGCCTGTTCGCGGGCGCGGGAGGTCCCGTGCCCCTGGTGGCCGAAGGGCGCCGGGTGCCCCGTCCGGAGCCGGGTCCGGACCGGGAGCCGGGTCCGGCTCGGGCGCCAGGTCCGGACCGGGCACCAGGTCCGGACCGGGCGCCAGGTCCGCGTGCAGGATGTCCAGATGGACCGCCCTCAGTGAGGGTCCGGGGTCCGTTCCCATCTCACGCGACAGCCTGCGCCGTACGGCCTCGTAGCGTTCGAGGGCCTCCGCGGACCGTCCCTCCCGGTGCAGAGCCCACATCAGCTGTGCGGTGGCCCGCTCGTCGAGCGGATCCCGCTCCACCAAGGCCAGCAGGCCGGGCAGGATCGCGGCCTGCCGCCCCAGACGCAGCATCAGGTCGTTGCGGTCCAGCTCCGCCCTGCGCCGCTCCTGGTGAAGCGCGACCCGCACCTCGTTGAGCCATGGACTGTCCAGCGCGCCGAAGGCATCGCCGTGCCAGAGCAGGAGTGCCTCGTCGAGGAGCCGGACCGACGCCTCCCACTCACCGCCCGGGCGAGAGCGGGCGCGTTCCACCAGGCGGCGGAAACGGTGAAGGTCCACGGAGGTCTCCCCCTCGGGGCCGAGACGCAGCAGGTACCCGCCCGGCCTGCGCTCGATCGTGGCCCGTTCCCCGGCCGGGGAGAGGGCTCGGCGCAGTCGGGAGAGGTAGCTGTGCAGTGCCTGCCGTGCGCCGGCGGGCTCCGCCGTACCCCACACCCGGTGGATGAGCCGGTCGACGGGCACCACATGCCCGGCGTCGACCAGCAGGGCGAGCAGGACGCACTGGCGCCGCGCGTGGCCGAGGTCGGCCGCCCGGCCGTCGAGGAGAACCCGGACGTCGCCGAGTACCGAAAACTCCACGGCCATCCGAGCCCCCCGTGCGGTGGCGGAGCGTTCCGCCCAATTCCCTTGGCTCGCACAGAGTTTGCTCAGGATTCAACGACGGCGCAAGAATCCGGCAAGGAGTCCGGGGCAACGTACGCCCCGGAAGCGCCCCCGACCCGGGTGACCGTGGATCGAGAAGAGCCCCCGACCGGGGTGACCGTGGATCGAAGAGAGTGGCGATGGCAGCACCCTTGATGCAACCACTCGGTCTGACCCCGGTCGACGAGGACGTCTACCGCCATCTGCTCCGCAACCCCGGCACCGAGTTGTCGAGCGTGTACCTGCTGCTGCGGCGCGAGCAGGAGGACGTGGTGAACGCCGTGAACCGGTTGCGGGAGCGGCGGATGATCCGCGTGGAAGGGGTCCTCGCCTGGCCCCTCGACCCGGAGCAGGTGGTCCCCCGGCTCGCCGAGCGCCGACTGGAGTCGCTCTACCAGGACATCCGGGCCCTGACCTCCCTCAAGCCGATTCTCGACTCGCTCGGCGAGGAACGCGCACAGCTCGCCCCCGACGAGGACCAGGAGGGCGTGCCGGCGGTCGAGCGGATCACCGACCTGTCCCGGATCCGGGCCCTCATCGACGAGTTGGCGTTCTTCGCCCGCAGCGAGGTGCTCGGCGCCGAGCCGTACACGGCACTCACGCCGGAGAACATCCAGCACTCACGTCCGCTGGACCTGCGCTGCCTGCGCCGCGGGGTGCGCCTGCGCAACCTGGTCCGCAAGGAAGCCCTCGACGACCCGGCGACCGTCGGCTACCTGTGGGAACTCACCACGGCGGGGGCGCGGATCCGCGTCCTCGACGACCTGAGCGAGCTGATCCTCATCTACGACCGGCACACCGCCCTGGTGCCGCTCGACCCGCGGGACAGTTCGAAGGGCGCGCTCTGCACCCGTGAGGCGGCTCTGGCCACCAACTTCGTGGAACGCTTCGAACGGCTGTGGGAGTCGGCACAGGACTTCACTGAGTGCGCCTCGGGCACCGGGAAGACCGAGCCGGAGCTGCCCGAAGTGCAGCGCCGGGTCCTGGAGTCGATGTGCACGGCGGCCAAGGACGAGACCCGGGCGCGTGACGTGGGCCTCTCCCTGCGGACCTACCGGCGCCATGTGGCGGACCTGATGAACGAGCTGGGCGCGGAGAACCGCGCGCACGCCGCGCTCCTGGCCCGGGAACGCGGCTGGCTGTGAACGGCCGCGTTCCTGGCCCGGGAACACGGCTGGCTGTGACCGGCCGCGTTCCCGGGACCGTCCCGGCGCGTGCCGGGCGGCCGCTCAGGGCAGGGGGCAGTCGTGGCTCTCGGTCTGCCAGCCGTTGACCGTGCAGGTCGTC
This sequence comes from Streptomyces lothianensis, assembly GCF_047779955.1. NCBI lineage: Bacteria > Bacillati > Actinomycetota > Actinomycetes > Kitasatosporales > Streptomycetaceae > Streptomyces > Streptomyces lothianensis. Next base: position 9,118 of record NZ_JBLMKT010000079.1, read on the forward strand.
GCGTCGGGGTTGAGCGGGTCCTTGACGTAGGCCTGCGTCGTGGTCGTGCCGGTGGCCGCCTGAACGGCACACACGGTCGTGAGCAGCGCCGTGACCGCCGCCGCGGCGAAGGCGGCCGCGGTCCTCGCGGCTCTGGTGCCGGGTGTGCGCCTGATCATCGTCGTCTCCTTGCGTCATCGATGCGGACGGGCATCGTGCCCCGTGACACGACCACCCTCGCACCATGGGCCCGTCGCAGGGGGCACGATGCACGGCAGGATGCTGCGAGCGCCGCCACGGCCGCGAGCCGGGCAGGCAGCATGCTGCAACCGAACTCGGCCCCGGACTCGAAGTCGGACCCGGACTCGGACCCAGCCCCGGACTCGAACCCAGCCCCTGCTGGATCGCGACGGCCTCAGGCCCCCTTGACCCGCCGGTACTCGGCGACCTTTCCGGCGACCTCCTCCAGCGACTCGCCGAGCAGATGAGGCAGGGGCGGTCGGCCATCCGAGTTGTCGCCTGCCGCCCGCCGGACGCGGTGTAGGCGCGCTCAAGGCTTCGCATAGCAGCCCCTGCGAATCTGAGCCCGCCTCGCCGGGAGACACCCGGCAGCCGCTCACCCTCCGGAGGAACCCCATGCGTCGCCGTCTCACCGCCCTGCTCACCGCCACCGCGGCCGGAGCCCTCGCCTTCGCGTCCCCCGCCACCGCCGCACCGGCCGACAAGGGGCAGGTCCTGAGCAGTTGGACGCAGACCGGCCCGTCGAGCCAGAACGCCTGGCTCGACGCCCGCAGGAACCAGGGCGCATGGTCGGCCTACGGCTTCGACTGGTCGACCGACTACTGCAGCACGTCCCCCGACAACCCCTTCGGCTTCCCCTTCCAGACGGCCTGCGCCCGCCACGACTTCGGCTACCGCAACTACAAGGACGCCGGCACCTTCGAGGCCAACAAGCCCCGCCTCGACGACGCCTTCTACGCGGACCTCAAGCGCGTCTGCTCCAAGTACACGGGCTTCAAGAAGGGCTCCTGCGACGCCACCGCCTGGACCTACTACCAGGCCGTGAAGGCCTTCGGCTCCAGCGCGGCCGTCGACGGATCCCGCACCGCCTGACCCTCCCGCCCCACCCCGTGCAACTCCGCAAGAGGCTCTCCGCCCTGCCCCCCTCAGCAGCGCGGAGGGCAGCTTCCACAAGACACCGCCTGTCCATCGCCGGTGTGCTGCTGCGGTCGCGTGCGAGGTGGTGCTGCGGCGCCGGGACGACGCGGACAAGGCGGGCTGGCACGGCGGGGAGGGCGACCGGGGCAGCGCCCGGCTGCTCATCGCCACCGTCGCCGACCAACTCGCCACAGACAACAACGCCACCTGAACGCAGGCCGGTTACCTCACGTGCGCGCCGTATGAGCGGCCACGGCGTCGATGATGGCGGGCCAGAGTTCTCGTGGCCGGTCGTGGCCCATGTCGGGGAGCAGGACCAGTTCCGCGCCGGGCACGAGCTCGGCCGTTCGCTTCCCTCCGCTCGGGTCGATGAGGGTGTCGTCAAGGCCGTGGATCACCAGGGTCGGGACGGTGAGCGAGGTGAGCGCCTCGGCGCGGGACCCCGAGAGGATCATTGCTCCGAGCTGACGGCCGGTGCCCGCCGGGTAGTAGGCGCGATCGTAGCTTCGGGCGGCGAGTTCGCGGATGCCGTCGATATCGACATAGCGCCGGGACGCCCAAGCAACCTCCCCCTCGGACGCGTTGACGTATCCGGCGCGGTCTGCGGGCTTGGGGCTGAACAGCACCTGCTGGGCCGCGGGACTGGGTTGCCCGTACGCGGACTCGCCGGTGGAGGACATCATCGAGGTCAGGGTGACGCACCTTTCAGGGTGCGTGATCGCCATGGTCTGAGCGATCATCCCGCCCATCGACGAGCCGAAGATGTGGGCGCGAGAGATCCCCAGGGTGGTGAGCAGGCCCAGGCCGTCGTCGGCCATGTCCTGCAGCGTGTAGGGGATCATCGCTTGAGCGGCTGCGATCTCGCCGGCACTCACCACGTCGATGAACCGGGTCATGTCGACCGGGTGGGCGTCGAACTTGGTGGACAGGCCGCAGTCGCGGTTGTCGTAACGGATCACATAGTGCCCGCGCCCGGCGAGCATGCGACAGAAGTCCTCGTGCCAGGAGATCATCTGGGCGCCGAAGCCCATGACCAGCAGGACGGGCGGATCGGCGGGGTCACCGAAGGTGTCGTAGGCGATCGAAACCCCGGAGGGGACGTCGGCGATCGGCATGGTCACTCCTCGTGCACATGGTGCTGGCCGCGGCGCCTCTGCGGCTGGGGGCGTTTGATCCTTACGTCGTCCAAGCAGGTCGTGGTGGTTCGCAGCTGCCTGAACGGGATCGTTCTGGATGTCAGATAGTCGATGGTCATGACCTCGGCCTCCACCGCGGCGAGTTCGTCGGCCTCGACAGCGCTGTCCGCGTCGACTCCGATGCGACAGCGGAACGTGAATCTGGTCAGGGTCGGCGTATACGTGAAGGTGCCGTCCTCGGTGAAGGCCGCGAGCTGCAAGTCATGTTCGGGCTGCTCGGCGAGCAGTTGGGTGCGGAGCGGCTGTTCGAGCCCGTCGAACCGGCCGGTCACCTGAGCCCTGTAGGTCCTCACTGTCATGTGTGCTGTACCTCGCCGAGTTGTGGTGTGGATGCGGAAGGGATGTCGATGGCGCGGGAGCCTGCGCGCAGCAGCACCGCGACCAGGACGGCGGCGGCGACGGTAGTGCGCCCGCGCCGCTGAGCACGGCGACGTGTACGCCGTCGGTGATGACGTGCCGCAGCAGGGTGAGGCTGCCGGGGGTGGGCAGCGCGGCGCCAATGCCCCGGAGCATCCGGGCACCGCCCAGCACGCCGGTCGCCCCGGCCGGGGCGGCCACTGCGAGCCGTCCGTGAGCAGGCCGCGAGCCGTCCGTGAGCAGGCCGTGAGCAGGCCGAGACCGAGCCGGAACACCCGGGTGCGACCGAAGCGGTCGGCGAGTTCACCTCCTCCATGGATTCCTCTCGACTCCGCACCCCTAACAGCGTTAGGGGCCCCCTCGGCTTCCACAGAGTGCACCTAACGGTGTTAGATTGCAAATGGGATTCCTGGAGTCCCCATGACACCGCCAGGAGGCGTCCACACAGCCATGCCGGAGGAGAACGACACCGCCGCGCCGGCGAACAGCGCCGGAACGCCCGCCGTGACCAGAGAAGCCCTCGCCCAGGCGGCACTACGCGTACTGGAACGGGACGGCCTGGCCGGACTGTCGATGCGCAAGGTCGCCGCCGAGGTCGGCGTCAAGGCGGCCTCGCTGTACTGGCACGTCCGCAACAAGCAGGAACTGCTCGACCTGCTCAACGACGCCATCATGGCGTCGGCCGAGCCGCCGCCCCGCGAGGGTGACTGGCGGGCCCAGCTGAGCGGCTACTGCTGGCGCTACCGTCGGCTGCTGAACGACCACCGCGATGCCGTCAAAATCATCTCCGGCCGCATCGCCCCGGGTCCGCACCAGTTCCAGCTGCTCGAGGACCAGCTGGACCGGCTGCGCGCGGCCGGATTCTCCGACCAGCATGCAGCCCTGGCCTCCTACCTGGTCAGCTCCTTCGTCCAGGGCTTCGTGCAGCAGGAGCAGTCGCCGATGTCCGCCGCCCACTCCGACGGCGCCAGCCGTCTGGACGTCGTCACCGAGGTCCGGGACCGCTTCCGCGCCCTGCCCGTCGGCGACTTCCCCAACCTGGTCGAGCTGGCCGGGGACCTCACCGAGCCGAACTTCGACGCCCGCTTCGAGTTCTGTGTCGAGCGCATCCTGGACGGCCTGGCGGCCCTGCTGCCACAGGACCGCCGCTGACATATCCGTCGCGGCCGGCATGGCAGCCGACCCCACCAAATTCTGACCGAACGGCCACATAGCGGCGGATCCCCAGCATCCGGCATTCATCAGCAACGTCGAGGCCGCCCTCGCCTGCTCGTCACCGACCGGGACGACCCACAGCCCTGAAAGCACCCAGTCCAGGCGGGACTTGTTCGTACGCGCGTGGACCGCTTCGATCATGGTGAGCGCACTGATCACGACCTCCATGCCACGCGAGCGCGCCTCAGCGATCAGAGCCACCACGTGCCCGTCGTCGGTGAGCAGCTTCGAAAGCCCCTCGCTGTCGAGGACCAGCATCCCCGCGTGACTCAGCCTGCGGCGAGCCACTCAACCCTCTCGGCGAACACCTCATCGAAGGCCTGCCGCACCCGCTGACGAGCCGGCTCGGAAACCGACCCCTTGCGACTCTCGTAGTCCGCCAGGCACTCGTCCAGGCCCTGCCCGCGTAACTCACGCTCGACCGCCTCGGCGATGAACGCGGAGAACTCCCGCTTCCCCACCCGCGCCCGGATCGCCTCCGCAGTCCCCTCCGGCAGCGACAGGCCCACCCGCGCCGCCGAACCTTCCCCGATGCTGTACGGCGACCCACCCATACCCCGAGCGTGTCAAACAGTCGGAAGAGCGCCGCAGATCGAATCCGCACGACCTCGAATCTGTGTCAGAAGTCGTGCGGATGGAGCCCCCCCCTCCCGCCCAAGCCGCCTGTCGCATCGGGAGACCACTGCCCGAACCCAGCGCGGGCTCCTCATCTCATCCAACACGTATCCAGCACGGCAAAAAAGGGGGGCCCGACCCCGAAGGGTCGGACCCCACTTGACCTGCACATTTGTCAGATCGTCGAAGTGATGCTAAGTAACGGGCTAGACATTGAAGCGGAACATCGACCACATCGCTACGACCTGCTGAAACACCGCCTCTGATCGTCGGACCCAGCAAGGATCCAGCAGCCGTCCGCGTCGGTGGCGAAGTTCACGCGATGGCCGCGATATCTCCGTTGTCGAAGTAGATGGCCTGGTGCAGTTGCCCGCCCAGCGCGGCGGCGTACCGTACGAGCACCTCCTGGCCGGAGATGCTGCCCTGCTCGATCTGGGAGACCCGCCCCTTGGTGACGCCCATTCGCTCGGCGACCTGTTCCTGGGTCAGCCCGCGGGCGCGGCGGATCTCGGCCAGTCGGTGCCCGAGCACCTCGGCGAGCAGTTCCCGCTTCCCCTCGGCGACGGCAGCCTCGCCGCCCGCGCGCTCGACATGCGCGGCACGGACATCGTTCCAACGCGTGTAGCCGGTCACGGCGCTCCCTCCTGTTCGGTACGGGACTTCACATATGCCACGTAGCGCTGCTCCGCGAGCGGGATGGCCTCGTCATACCACTCACTCCAGCGGTTCCGCTTATCCCCCGCCACCAGCAAGATGCTCGACCGCCAGGGGTCGAAGGCGAAGAGAATCCGCACCGTGCCCGGGCGCAGCTCCTTGAGATTCTGCACCGCCGACCCGGTGATCGTGTCAACCAGCGGCCGCCCCAAACCCGGACCGCCCTCCGCCAGCGCGTCAAGGGCCTGCACCACTCGGGTATGCACCGCCGGATCGAGGCCACTGATCCACTCCAGTACCTCGTCGACGACAAAGATCTCCCACTGGTCTTCCGCCACCCAGCCAGTATAGCGATACCTATACCTTGCATCCGGGCAACGACCATCCCGATGCGGCACCGGACCCGGCGGACGCCGGAAACCCCATCCACGCAGATCACCCCACGCGAAGCCGCCACGCACGGCCTCGGCATGATCAGCACTCGTGCTGATCCGCTTCGCCTACCTGGCCGTCACCCACACCTTCGCCGCGCTCCGCCTGCTGCCGATGAGCGACCGCGACAAGGACGCGGAGATCCTCGCGCTGCGCCACCAGATCACCGCCCTGGAGCGACAACTCGGCCCAGACAAAACCGCGTTCCAGCCAGCAGACCGAGCCTTCCTCGCCGCGCTGCTGGCGCCGCTGCCCCGGCGGGTGCTGCGCCGACTCCGGCTGGTCATCCAGCCTGACACCGTGCTGCGCTGGCACCGCAACCTCCTCAAACGGCGCCACGCAGCCGCGTCCCGCCCGAAGCGCCCGGGACGCCCCCGCACCATCGCCTCCATCAGGCGACTGGTACTCCTACTCGTCCGCGAGAACCCGAACTGGGGCTACCGCCGCATCCACGGCGAACTCGCGATGCTCGGCATGAAGATCGCCGCCTCCACCGTCTGGGAAATCCTCAAGACCGAAGGCATCGACCCCTCACCCCAACGCGCCACCACCACCTGGGCCTCATCCCTGCGCAGCCAGGCCGACGCCCTCATGGCCTGCGACTTCATCGAGACCGTCACCCTCACCGGACAGCGCCAATACATCCTCGCCGCCATCGAACACGCAACCCGCCGCATCCGGATCCTGGGCACCACAGCCCACCCGAACACCGCCTGGGTCACCCAGACCGCCCGCAACCTCGTCATAGACCTCGAAGACACCGGCCGGCGCCCACATCCGCTACCTGATCCGCGACCGCGACGCAAAGTTCCCCGCCCTCTTCGACCAGATCCTCGCCGATGCCGAAATCACCGTCGTCCGGTCCGGCGTACGCATCCCCCGCATGAACTCGATCATGGAACGCTGGGTCCAGACCTGCCGCCACGAACTCCTCAACCGCACCCTCATCTGGAACCAGCATTAGCTCCTGCACGCGCTACGCGAGTTCGAAACCCACCACAACACCCATCGCCCCCACCAAGCGATGAACCAAGCAACCCCACTTCGCGCAGCACCCGAACCGATCAACGATCCGGACGAACTCGCGCGCCTCCGCATCCGCCGCCGAGACCGCCTCGGCTGCACCCTCCACGAATACCACCGCACAGCCGCCTGGCCATCACGGATGAGGTTTTCGGCAGGCCCAGGGCCACGACTCACTCACCACAGCGGCCGAGTAGTGCCGGCGCGACAGTGCGTCGCTCAGCAACGACGACGCCCACTCGTACGCCCAAGTCACAGCAGACACACCAAGACCCTAGACACGGCAGCAGCCAGGCCCCGGCTGTCCGCGCTTCAGATCACTTCGACTCCCCGCTCAGCTCAACGCCGAGTTCCTGCGCGAAGGCCTCGATCTCGACGAGGGCGGAACGGAGATCGCCCGCAACCATTCGGGTCAGCTCGTCGATGGACGCCGAAGACGCTTGCGCCGCTGCCGAAGCCGCCTCGGGGCTGAGGCGGGCGATATCGAGGTTCACCTGCTTCTGGGCGAGCAGCTCGGCGGCGCTGTGGCGGCGGAAGCGGTCAGATTCCTTGCGGTGCTCGCGCTTCGGGTCGGCGGGGTCGAAGGCCTGCTGCTCGAAGTCGGCCAGATGCTCGGGCTTGAGCGGGTTCTTCTTGAGAGTGAGGCGGCTTCCAGTGCGCAGGTCGTACGTCCACATGTCGGTGGTGTGGGGCGGGTCGCCCTCCGAGCGATGCTGAGAGACTGCCTCGAAGAACAGGACGTGAGCCTTCACGCCTCCTGCGTAGAAGATGTTCTCCGGCAGTCGCAGCATGGTGTGCAGGTTGTAGCCGGTGAGCAGTTCGCGGCGGACGCGGTCGCCCACGCTGCCGGGTCCTCCCTCGTACAACACCCCGTCCGGGACGATCACCGCCGCTCGGCCAGTGTCGGTGAGCTGGGTGCCGATGTGCTGCAGGAAGTTCAACTGCTTGTTGGTCGTGGTCTGTTCACCCACCCAGAAGTCCGGGCGGTTGTAGGTCACGTTGTCGCGGCCGTCCGCGTCGGCGTCGGCTTCCTTGCCGGACATTCTGATGCCGGACTTGGTGCCGAACGGCGGGTTCGCGAGAACGAGGGTGGCGTGCCGCTTGGGCGGCTTGGCCAAGGCGTCGCCGACCTCGATGATGGCCTTCCCCGTCGGGTCGCCGAGCGAGTGCAGCAGGCAGTTCATCGCGGCGAGGCGGGCCGTGGCGGGGACGATCTCATGACCCCAGATCGCCTCCGTACGCAGGCGGCGCAGATCCTCGTCCGGGAGGTCGTCGCCGTGTTCCTGGATGATGTAGTCGTACGCGGCGATCAGGAAGCCGCCGGTGCCGCAGGCAGGGTCGGTGATGAAGTCCTGCGGCGTGGGGCGCATGCACCGCACGATGGACTCAATCAGGACGCGCGGAGTGAAGTACTGGCCCGCGCCGGCCTTGGTGTCCGACGCGCTGCGAGCGATCAGGGTCTCGTACGCCGTGCCCTTGATGTCGGAGCGGGAGTCGAGCCACTTCTCCTTGTCGATGAGGTCGACGATCAGTCTGCGCAAGTGTGCCGCGTTCTCGATGTGGTTGCGGGCCCGGTTGAAGATCAGGCTCAGCATCGTGTGGTCGTCGTCCTCGGCGCTGCGCTTGCCGAGGTCGGCCAGGAGCTGGTTGTAGGCCTGCTCCAGCGGATCGCCGTCGAGATCGAGGAGCGCTGGCCAGCCACGCCCCCTCCACTCCGCAGACGTGGGCAACATGTGCTGGTGATCGGCCGGATCGGGCTTATGCGCGTTGAGTTTCTCCGCCTCGTCGGCCATCTTCAAGAAGACCAGGAGGCTCAGCTGCTCCAGGTAGTTCGTGGCCGACACCCCGTCGTCACGCAGGACGTTGCAGTAGTTCCACAGGCGGTCGACGAGCCGGCGGGCTTCCTGAATCACGAGCTGAACTCCAGGGGCAGAGTGGTCTGTTCGCCGTCGGCGAGAGTGGTGTCGTTCGGTTTGGCGGCAGGTGGCGGAGCCGCGGTGGCGGCTGCCTTCTTGCCGGCGCGGGCGGCCTTCCGGGCCGCCTTGCGTTCGGCGTCGGCCGCCTCACGCTCCACGCGGATACGCTTGAGCAACTCCTCGGCGGGCTCATCGGCCGGTTCTTGGGACACGAGGCGGCCCGCGAATGCCTCGGCGAGGAGTGCACGACGCAGGGCCGCGTTGCGCCGACCCGTTCGTTCCAGGCCGCGCTCGATGCGGTCGAGGGAAGCCAGGCGCTGCTTGACCGAACGAACCAGCCGCCGCTGTTCGTCCAGCGGCGGCACAGGGAACTCGACGCGCTTCAGGCGCGCCCCGCTGAGGTGCGCGAGGTTCGTCGTGATGCGCACTTCGCGCATGAAGCGTCCCGCGTGCAGGTGACGGCGGAACACCAGGAGTGCCCAGCCTGGCAGTACACCGTCGCCCGCACGAAAGCGCAGCAGGCTGTTGGTGAAAGCGACTCCTTCCGGGATGCCCCGGTACATGGCCGGGCGGCCCACGAGGTGCGGGCTCTGTCCCTCGTTGAGGAGGATGTCGCCCGGCTCGAGGCGGTACTTGCCGAAGACTCCGGAAAAGTCCATGTTCTTGACGTCGCTCGTGTCGATGCGGTCTTCGAAGACGTTCGCGACGCGCAGATACGGCCTCACCTTCGGCCCTGTGTGCCAGTCCGGGTGCCGGGCACGCCCCAGCTCGACCGTTCCGGCCTTGTCGGTCGTCGTAACGGTCCAGTGTTCGGGCCAATCGGCAGGCTCGGGTACCGCGTCCAGCAGGACGGCTTTGCGCAGCGCGTCGACGTCGCGGCGTGCTGATGCGACGGCGCGCTCGATGGCCTCGAGCCGGGCCAGCCGGGTGTCGAGGGCGGCGGCGATGCGGTGCTGTTCGGCGGTGGGTGGGACCGGAAACTCGACAACCTTCAGCCGTGCGGCGGACAAGTGCGCGATGTTCGTGGTGATGCGGGCCTCGCGCATGAAGCGCCCGGAGTGCAAATGGTGCCGGAAGACGAGCAGCGCCCACTCCGGCAGGATTCCGGTATTGCCGCGGAAGCGAATGAGGCTGTTGGTGTACGCAACGTCGGCGGGCTCGCCCCTGTACATGGCTGGGCGACCGACGAGGTGTGGACTCTGCCCCTCGTTCAGCAAGATGTCACCAGGCTCAAGGCGGTACTTCTCGAAGACTCCGGAGAAGTCCATCTCCATCATCCCCGTTGGGTCAATGCGGTCCTCGAAGACGTTGGACACGCGAAGGTAAGGGCGCATCTCAGGGCCCTCGTGCCAGTCAGGGTGACGCGACCGGCCGAGCTCCACGACACCGACGTCCGCTACAGCGGCCCACGCCCACCCGTCGGGTAGCGTCTCCCGACCGCCGTCGCCCACGCCCTCAGTCTTGCTCGTGCTCACGCACCCAGTTCCTTGTCCAACTCGTCCACCAGATCCTTCGGCTGCCACCGGCTGTCCTTGAAGGCGTCTACGAAGTCGCCGTAGCCACCGGCCGCCGCCCGGCGGCCCTCGCTCAGCGAGGCCACCGTGAGGGTGGCGTTGGCCGCGACCACATTCACGACTTCCCGCAGCCATGTCTGCTGCCGGTCATCGAAGGTCACGCCTGCCGTCTGCTGGCGGGCGAGCCACCCCTGAAGGCGACACTCCACCGTACTGCGATATGGCCGAAACTCGTCCCCGTCGAAGCCGAGCTCGTAGCGCATCACGGTCAGGAACTCGACAAGTCCGGCGTTCCGCCGGGCGGTGTCCCGGGCGATCTGCAAGTCCACGTACGCCTTCCAGAGCCGGGTCTCGGTCCATTCACGCCGGGTCGCCCGCACCTTGTCGATCAGCACCTTCAGCTCGTGGAGCACCACGCGGGGCGAGCGGCGTTCCTTGAAGGCGACCCTCAGCGGCAGCATCTCGTCCGCGTGCTCGGCCATGTACGCCCGCCAGTCGTCGACGACCCTGCGGGCCTCCTCCTCGTCCAGCAAGCCTCGCGCTTCAAGGAGCTGGTCCTCGCTGAGATGGTCGATCAGCAGCCAGCTGTCCTGAGCGGCCTTGAGAAGGGCGGCCCGCAGGTCCGCACTGGCAGCCAGTAGACCCACCGCGTCGGCGATCTCCGCGGGCTCGTCCGGCGCATTCGCCTCGGCCCGCCCGTCCGACTCGTCCGGTTCATCGAGTGTCCGGCGTTCGGCACGTACCACCGGCCGCTGCTCAGTATCGGCGGCCCTGACCAGTGACCGCACCAGCCCCTCATAGGTCTGGCCGCTATCGAGGTATTCTTCGATAGCGGCTCGGCCCTGCTCGTCGAGACGGCCTCCGAGACGGCTAAGGCGCCCGGCGAGGGTCGCGATGTCATCGACGTGGCGGAGTTCGCCCTTCTCGCAGGCGGTCAGGAGCCGCTCCAGGCTGGGTACGGGCGGCGCATCGTCGCGTACCAGCGGGCGGGCATCCGCCTTGGGGTGCTCGGTGACGCCCACCGCGTCGACGATCACGAACCGGTCCTTGTGGACGGCGTCCGCGGTGACCTTGATCAGATCGGGGTCCTTGACGGTGCGGGCGCCGCGCCCCTTCATTTGCTCGAAGTACGACCAGGTCTGGATGTCCCGCATGAACACCAGGCATTCCAGGGCCGGCACGTCTGTACCGGTGGCGATCATGTCGACGGTCACCGCGATCCGCAGATCCCGTTTGTTACGAAAGTCGGACAGCGCCTGGTCGGGGCGGGACGCCTGCGCGGTGATCTTCCGGCAGAAGCCGTCCCCGGCGCCGAACGCGATACGTACCGCCTCCACGATCGCATCCGCGTGCAGGTCGTTCTGGGCGAAGAAGAGGGTCTTGGGTACGACCTCCCGGGCCTTGATCTCACCTGTCTCACGGTCGATGACGGGCGGGAAGATCTCGGTGAACAGCTTGTCCCTGAACGTCTCGACAACCAGCCGGATCTGGTCCTTGGCACGTACGCGCCGGTTCAGTTCGATGCTGCCGTAGGTGTCGTCCTCCTCCACGGTCTGCCACTGCTCGGCGCGGGTGAGTTTGTGGGTCTTGGCGATGACGTGGTTGACCTGCTGGATCGTGCCGTCGGGGTGGGCTTCCGTGCTCCGCGCGGGGATGGTCGAGCCCTGCTGGGTGATGCTTGTGCCGATCTTGTAGATGTCGTAGTCGACGTTCACTCCGTCGGCGACGGCCTCTTCGTAGGTGTACTGGCTGACCAGGTTGTTGTCGAAGAACGCGAAGGTCTGCTGGATCGGCGTCGCGGTCAGACCGATCACATGCGCATCGAAGTACTCCAGCACCGGACGCCACCGCCCGTAGATCGACCGGTGACACTCGTCCACCACGATCACGTCGAAGAAGTCGGGCGGCAGCTCCGGGCAGTAGCCCACCGACGCCACGGGGCCCGCCAGCCGGTCGGCCCGCTCTGCCTCGAAACTCTCGTCACTGTCGGGCGGCACCGGGATGCCGGAGAGCTTGCACCACAGCCGCTGGATCGTGGAGATCACGATCTTGTCCGAGTCCGCGACCGCACCCCGGCTGAACAGACGCAACGGCATCTGCTGGTGCAAGGGCGTCTTGGCGCCGAGCGGCATGAAGTCCCGGTACTCGTTGTAGGCCTGCTTGCCCAGGTTGTTGCGGTCCACCAGGAACAGCACCCGCTGCGCGCCCGCGTGCCGCAGCAGCCGGTAGCTGCTCTGCACAACGGTGTAGGTCTTGCCCGCCCCGGTCGCCATCTGGATCAGACCGCGCGGCTCGTCGCGGGCCAGCGACCGCTCCAGCGACTTGATGGACTTGTACTGCGCCTTGCGCAGTCGCTTGTGGTCGAGGCGGATCGCGGGAAGTCCCCGCAGGCGGGCACGGAAGGTGGGGGCGGTCGGCTCCCGCTCGGCCTCGCGCACCCACCGTTCCATGGTCGCGCCTTGGTGCGGGGCGAACACCAGGCGGCTGCGCGCGCCACCGTCGGGGCTGTCGGCGGGGGTGCCGTCGACGTGTTCGGCATCCAGTGCGTTGCGGAAACGCCAGGTGGCGCCGTTCGTGGCGTACTGGAACGGCAGGGGCAGTGCACCGCGCCAGGCCCGCTCGGCGTGCCGGTCCGCGATCCGGGTGGCCTGTTCGGCCGCCACATCGAGCAGGCTCTGCGGGTCGCTCGGCGCGGGTCCTGCGGCGACGATCCCGCACAATCGGCGCTGGACATACAGCGCGTACAGGACCAGCTCGGACGACACCGGCGAGCGCACCGCCTCATACGCAACACCGAGCTCACGCTCAGTCGGCCCGTAGACTCGCCAGCCCGCCGCGGTCAGGGACGCCTCCGCCCCGTTGGCCCACCGCACTGCCGCGCCATCCATAGCCCCTCCCCATACGTTCTCGTCCCATCCGATCACGCGCGCCTACCCGATTACAGCAGCCCCTGTACGCACCTCAAGCGCGTACGCAAAGATCAAGCCCGCACCGGCCGTTGTCGGCAGCGGTCCGTACAGTGGGCGACAGCACACACGTCGCAGGGAAAGTCGCGCCGAGGGGAGGGCAGGCCGATGTACGTGACGAGGCTCAGAGTGGACGGGGTACGCGGCTTCCACGGCCCCCGGGCCTGTGACCTCGTCTTCACCCGCCCGGACGGAACTCACGCGGGCTGGACCGTACTGGCCGGGCGCAACGGCTCCGGCAAGACCACCCTCCTGCGCATGATCGCGCTCGGCCTCACCGGAGGACGCCGCGCCCACCAGTTGGAGGCGGAGCTCGAGGACTACCTGACTCACGGGGCCTCCCACGGCACCGTCCTCGTCACGGTGCTCGCCGATCCAGCCGTCGACACCATGGCCTCGGCCGACGGTGAGCCGGTGCAAGCCCGGCTCGACTGGCGCCCCGAACAGGACGACGGCATCTTCGCCGAGGCCTTCGCAGATCTCGAACAGCCCACCGAAGTGGTCTTCGCCGGATCCCGGCCCATCAAGTCGTCCCTGTGGTCCTCGGCCCCACCACCCGGCTGGTTCTGCGCCGCCTACGGCCCGTTCCGCCGCCTCACCGGCACCGGCCTGTACGAGAGCACCCCGCAGAAGTTGGACCGGAGTGCCGCACTGCGCACCCTCTTCGAGGAACACTCCGCCCTCACGGAAGCCTTCGACTGGCTGCTCTCCCTCCACCTGCGCTCACTGGAAGATCGTCCCGGAATCAGCGAGCTCAAGGCCGACGTGCTCCGGCTACTCAACGACGGCACCGACACCAGCGAAGACACGGCATTGCTCCCGGGCGGCTACCGCATCGAAGACGTCGACTCCGAGGGAATGTGGCTCAGGCGGCACGGGGACAGCGGCCCGGAGGGTGCGCGGATCGAACTGCGTCGGATGAGCGACGGACAGCGAACCGTAGTCTCCCTGGTCCTGGACATTGTGAGACAGATGCACGCGGCCTACGGGCCCCTCGCTTTCGAGGAACGAAACGGCGCGGTCGTCCTGCCCCACCCCGGCGTGGTACTCATCGACGAAGTCGACGCTCACCTGCACATGAGCTGGCAAAAACGCATCGGCCAGTGGCTCATCACACACTTCCCGGCCATCCAGTTCATCGTCACCACCCACAGCCCCTACATCTGCCAGACAGCCGACCCGCACGGACTGATCCGCGTCCCCGGCGTCAACGAGCAGACACCGCCGCACGTGGTGGATGAGGATCTGTACGGGCGGATCGTCTACGGAACCGGCGACGACGCGGCCCTGTCCGAACTGTTCGGCCTGGACTCCCCGTACTCCAGCAAAGCCGATCACCTACGCAGCCGACTCGCCGAGCTGGAATACGACGTCTTGGTCGGGCAGGCCGACGAAGCCCGCACGGCGGAATACGTGCGGCTGCGCGACCGCCTCGCCAGCTCACCGGCCGCCCGCGCCGACGAAGTCATGGAACGCTACCGATTCTCCCAGGAACACGACGCGTGATCCCGATCCAACGGCGTCCCCTGCCCGAGGACGTCACCACACGCATGGCGGAGCTCACCGTCCGCATCGGACTCAGGGACAAAGCCAGTGGTGCGCGCAAGAAATACGCAGACAACCTGTGGCATGACGAAAGCAACGTCAAAAAGGAACTGCGCAAGGTGCTCCGCACCATGGCCTCAGGGGTACTCGGCGACTGCATGTACTGCGGCGGCTACACCGCCACCGACATCGAACACTTCGAACCCCGCGAACACGACGCGCTGAAGACCTTCCTGTGGCCCAACCACCTCCTCGTATGCGGCCCATGCAACAGCACCTACAAACGGGAGTGGTGGAAATGCAACGAGAAGACCGGCGAACCCCTGCTGATAGACCCGACCCGCGACGACCCCTTCGACCACCTCGTATTGATCCTGCGCGAAGGCCGATACACGAGTCGAACGGACAAGGGATGGACCACCATCAAGGTGCTCGGCCTCAACCTGCCCGAACGACGCCTCGTGGACGGCCGGAAGAAGGCCCGCGTGAACATTCGCGTCGTGCTCCGAGGCTGGCACCGGGCCCGCCTGGAGGGCGACGCGGACGCACAGCGCGAGGCCCTGGACACCCTCAAAGAACAGCCCTTCGCCGACGTATGGCAAGCCATGCTGCGCCAAGCCGAACTCCCCGGCGCCCACCTGGTCATGAACGACGAACCACCCGAGATCCTCTCCCTGCTACGCGACGAGCAACTACGGACCGAGACGCTGATCAAGTTCCCACTGCCTCCCTCACCAGCAGAGACGACCTGACCGGCATCCGACCGCCAATCGCCACAACGACCCCACCCCCGCCCCGAGACGCAACCTGCACTCCGGCCAGGCGCATCCCCGCCAACTAACTCGCCGTTCAGTTGCATCCAGCGAGCATCCAGCAAGCGTCCCGCATACGACAGATGACAAGCGGTGACGAACTGTCAGTTCATCCAGCAAGGATCCAGCACGGGGTATGAAACGGCCACGTCCACCACTCGGGACGCGGCCGTTTGACCTGTATGTTTGCCAGTAACAGGTAGCGATGCTATGGAACCGGCTACACGTTGAAGCGGAACGTTCAGCGCAGAGCTGTGACCTGCGAAAATGCGGTTCTGGAAGTGGTCATCCAGCACCCATCCAGCACGGTGCAGGCTTATCCAGCACATCCAGCACGCGCGACCGCAGCCAGAGGGATACCGCCCGCACGCTACGGCGAGGCGTTGTGTACACATGGGACACTCTGTACGCTTGGGCGCATGACGCAGCCAATGCCCATAGAGTCCATCCGTGACGTACGCGCACACCTGGCTGAGGTCGTGGAGCGCGCCGATCGAGACGACCTACCCACAGTGATCACGCGCCGAGGCAAGGAAGTCGCCGCCGTCGTCTCCATCGAGGTACTGCGCAAGTACCAGGAGTGGGAAGAGCGCGAGATCAACCGGATCATCGACGAGCGCATGGCCAACCCGGCACCCGGCATCCCGATCGAGGACATCATGAAGGAGACGCTGGCGCGCGGTGAGTGAGTACCGAACCGTCTTCCGTCCCGAGGCGCGGGCCGAGCTTCGCAAGATCCCCCGCGACATGGCGCTGCGCATCCTGGCCAAGCTGACCAAGTTGGAGACCGACCCTCTCGGCTTCAACACCACGGCACTCGTCTCGCAGCCAGAACGCCGTCGCCTGCGAGTCGGCGACTACCGCGTCGTGTACACGATCGACAACGGAGAATTGGTGGTCTGGGTCGTTCACGTCGGGCATCGTTCTACCGTTTACGACACCTGACTGCTCCGGGAACACGTGCGGTCAGTCAGAGCCGCTGAAGGTGGTGCCACCACCGTCCGGACGGCCGCGCCGGATGTCAGTGGCGGCTGCTTCCATGGCGCTATGAGCACTGCGCACGAGACCACCGCCCTCCTCCCCGACCCCGCCCAACTCCGTGCACATCTGCGCGCCCTGGCCGTCCTGGACACGGCGATCGGCGACGATCCGCGGTTCTGTCAGTACACCTTCGATTGCGCGTGGGGCCCCGGCACGGAGGCGGCCCTTATGGAGAACGGCTCGGGGGACGACTTCTCCGTCCTGTTCACTCCGGCCGGCGTGCTCATACGCGGCTTCGACCACGAGTCTGAGATGAGTCCGTACGGGACGGACGACGAGCAGGTCTGGCCCGGCGTCATCGACGACGTGCCCGCCGCGCTGCGCCCGCTCCTGGACGAGCCCGCCTTCCGCGACGAGGGCATCGACGCCCCACGGGTCACCACCTGCCTGTGGCAGGAGACCGGCGACACCGCCTGGCGCACCGGCTCGGCCATCGCCTTCCCGGACGGCAGCGAGGACCCGGACGGCTCCGGTTTCCTCTTCCACCTCCTCACGGACCGCTCCCCCGAGGCCGTCCAGGCCCACTTCGAGGACTACTACGAGCGCCCCGTCCCCCTCGACGCCATCCGCCACGTCCTCACCGGACGCCCCCTCACCCCTGCGGTCGCCAGGGCCCTCAACCCGGCCGTCCTCTCGGACGGCGCACTACTCCAAAGGATCGCCGCGCACCCCGAGGCCGCCTCCTACCTGTCCTGCGACGGCGAGTTCGACCTTGCCCGCACCGACCCGATCGAATCGATCGCCCTGCCCAACGGGCTCCCGGTGGAGCCCCTTGCCGGGTGCAACGCGGGCGGCACCCACTACCTCTGCGGCCCGGCCGTCCCCGACGGCCCCCGCCCCGTGCTCTACACCGACTCCGAGGGCCGGGCCTCCCTCATCGCCGATTCTCTCGCCGATGCCCTGACCCTCTCCATCGTCCTACCGTCCTGGCATGACGCCCTGGCCGGCTTCCGACCCCCGGCCCTCAACTCCGACTACCTCGACGACCACCCGGACCACCCCACCGTCCGCGACCGCCTCCTTGCCGCGCTTCAGCTTCCCCCGGCCACCGACCGGGAAGTGCTGGATCGCCTGCTCACCACCGCCGCCCGCACCGTCCCCGACGGATTCCTCCCTCACGTTCCCGATGACGAGGAGTCCGCCTTCGAGCCGATGCTCGAACCGTCTGCCGAGTAGGGCCGGACCCGACCAACACTGACACTGCGTCAGAATATCCAGCACTCATCCAGCACGGTGATGACGAAGGGGTCGGACCTTGTCGAGTCCGACCCCCTCTGATCTGCACGTTTGACTTAGCGCCTAACGTGCAGTAAGCGACTGGCTACACATTGAAGCGGAACTCCACCACGTCACCGTCCTGCATCACATAATCCTTGCCCTCCATGCGGGCCTTGCCCGCCGCGCGTGCGTCCGCGACCGAACCCGTTTCGACGAGGTCGGTGAAGGAGATGACTTCCGCCTTGATGAAGCCCTTCTGGAAGTCCGTGTGGATGACGCCGGCCGCCTCGGGGGCCGTGGCGCCCTTCTTGATGGTCCAGGCGCGGGATTCCTTGGGGCCGGCGGTCAGGTAGGTCTGGAGGCCCAGGGTGTTGAAGCCGACGCGGGCCAGGGTGGCGAGGCCCGGCTCCTCGGCGCCGACGGACTGGAGGAGTTCGAGGGCGTCCTCCTCGTCGAGTTCGGCGAGGTCCGCCTCCAGCTTGGCGTTGAGGAAGATGGCCTCCGCGGGGGCCACGAGCGCGCTCTGTTCGGCCTTGAAGGTCTCGTCCATCAGCTCGTCCTCGTCGACGTTGAAGACGTAGAGGAAAGGCTTGGTGGTGAGGAGGTGCAGGTCGTGGAGGGGCTCGGCCTTCTCCGAGCCCTGGACGATGCCCTGCGAGAAGAGGGTGTCGCCCTTCTCCAGGATCTCCTTGGCCGCCTCGACCGCGGTGACCTTCGGGACGATGTCCTTCTTGATGCGCGATTCCTTCGCCAGGCGCGGCAGGACCTTCTCGATGGTCTGCAGGTCGGCGAGGATCAGCTCGGTGTTGATGGTCTCGATGTCGTCCTTCGGCGAGACCTTGCCGTCGACGTGGACGACGTTCTCGTCGTCGAAGGCGCGGATGACCTGGCAGATCGCGTCGGACTCGCGGATGTTGGCGAGGAACTTGTTGCCGAGGCCCTCGCCCTCGGAGGCGCCGCGCACGATGCCCGCGATGTCGACGAAGTCGACCGTCGCCGGGAGGATGCGCTGCGAGCCGAAGATCTCGGCGAGCTTGGTCAGGCGCTCGTCGGGGACACCGACGACGCCGACGTTCGGCTCGATCGTGGCGAACGGATAGTTGGCCGCGA
Organism: Streptomyces lothianensis; assembly: GCF_047779955.1. Lineage (NCBI taxonomy): Bacteria > Bacillati > Actinomycetota > Actinomycetes > Kitasatosporales > Streptomycetaceae > Streptomyces > Streptomyces lothianensis. The sequence goes on from NZ_JBLMKT010000079.1 coordinate 27,869, forward strand.
GGACGTCGTTCTTGGTGAGGGCGTTGAACAGGGTCGACTTGCCGACATTGGGCAGACCGACGATTCCGATCGTGAGCGACACGTTTGACCGACTTCCCGTACGTGAGGTGTGAGGGCGCAGCCCCTCGCGGGCGGCCGGTCCACCATTTTAGGGGCGTGGCGCCGTGGGTGCGGAACGGGCCGTGGAGGCCTTCGGGAAGTCACTGTCAGTGGGGCGTCGTAACGTGGAGGAATGGAGATCTTCGGTGTGGACATCGGCGGTTCCGGGATCAAGGGGGCTCCCGTGGACCTGGAGCGCGGCGACCTGGCGCAGCCGCGCCACAAGGTCCTGACGCCGCATCCGGCGACTCCGGAGGCGGTGGGCGGCTGTGTACGGGAGGTGGTGGAGCATTTCGGCTGGTCGGGGCCGGTCGGGGTGACGTTTCCGGGGGTGGTGACGGAGGGCGGCACGATCCGGACGGCCGCGAATATGGACAAGGGGTGGGTGGATGTCGACGCGCGGGCGCTGCTCGGCGGCGCGCTCGGCGGGCTGCCGGTGACGGTGCTCAATGACGCCGACGCGGCCGGGGTGGCGGAGATGCGTGTCGGGGCAGGCAAGGGCCGTCACGGGACGGTGATGCTGCTGACGTTCGGTACGGGGATCGGCAGCGCGCTGTTCGTCGACGGGCGGCTCGTGCCGAATACGGAGCTGGGACATCTGGAGCTGCACGGGCACGACGCGGAGAAGCGGGCTTCGACGAGGGCGCGGGACGACGAGCAGCTGACGTGGGAGCACTGGGCGCATCGGGTGCAGAAGTATCTGGCTCATCTGGAGATGCTGTTCTCGCCGGAGCTGTTCGTCATCGGGGGCGGGGTGAGCCGGAAGTCGCACAAGTTCCTGCCGTTGATCGAGGGGATCAGGGCGGAGATCGTGCCGGCGGAGCTGCTGAACAGCGCCGGGATCGTGGGGGCGGCGATGGCGGCCATGGAGGAACACAACGGGGAGCGCGAGGGTGAGCGCGAGGAGGAAGATTTGGCTGGGTGAAAGGGCGCGTCGCAGGCCGGACATACTGTAATCGGGTGCCTACGTTTGGTACGTGGAGCAATACAGGACCCGTCCCGCCGGTGACGCACAGCACCGCGGCACACCGCTGCCGCCGCAGGGGCAGTCACCCGATGCGCTGCCCGGCGGGGGTGCGGCACCGTCGGGCGAGGGTGCCGCGCTGACCGCCGAGGGCGCGGCGCCGCCCGGTGTGGGCGCGCGGCCCGGCATGGCGGCCCGCCCTCACGCGGCCCGCCCGCACGCACCGCGCACATCCGCAGCGGCACACCCCCGCGGGCCGCGCGGCCCGCGCAGCCCGCGCACGAAGGCCACGGCTCCCCGCGCGGCCGCCTCGCCCGTCGCGCGGGTCGTACGGGGCACGATCGGCGCCGTACGCAAGGTCTACGTGGCCGTGCGGACGATGCCGAACCCGCGGCTCACCGGCCTCGGCGCCGGCGTCTTCGCCACCGCGGCGCTGCTGCTCGTCGCCTGGGTGGACTGGCTGCTCCTCGACGGTTCGGCGGCGCTGTACTGCGTGCTGTTTCTGCCGGTCTGCGCGCTGGCCGCGCACTGGGTGCGGCCCGCCGACCTGGTGATGGCACCGGTCGTCGTGCCGATCGCCTTCGCGCTCGGTCTGCTCCCCATCGCCGAGGCGGGCGGCGGCTTCGGCGGCCGTCTGATGGGCCTGCTCACGGCCCTCGCCCTGAACGCGGGCTGGCTCTACGGCGGCACCCTGATCGCGGGCGCGATCGCCACCATCCGCAAGGTCCGCGACATCAGGCGCCGCCGCGCCGCCGCCCGGGCGGCGCGGCGGCGCACAGGGTAGCGGCCGGTTCCGCAGAGCCCGGCCGGCGGCACAGCGGCAGGTTTCCGCAGGGCACAGCCGCGCGAGCGGCAGGCCCGTTCAGGGCACAGCCACGCGAGCGGCAGGCCCGTTCAGG
>NZ_JBLMKT010000010.1:0-28605 GCF_047779955.1 Streptomyces lothianensis
GAGCCGGAAGGCTGAAGCGAGCCCGCCCCGGAACCCCGAACGAGCCGGAAGGCTGGAGCGAGCCCGGCGTCAAGCCCCGGACGGGCTGGGGTGCCCCAGGTGTCGTCGAACAAAATCAAGTTCCAGTCGGACCTGCTTGATGCGTTCGTCGACCACCAGCGAGCCGTGGCCCGCTTCGTAGCGGTAGACCTCGTGGGGAGCTTCGCGGGACTCCAGGCGGGTGATGTAGTTGTCGATCTGGCGGATCGGGCAGCGGGGGTCGTTGACGCCCGCCGCGATGTAGACAGGGGCCTTCACCGCGTCCACGTACGTCAGCGGGGACGAGGCCTCGTAGCGCTCGGGGACCTCCTCGGGCGTGCCGCCGAGGAGCGTGCGGTCCATCGCCTTCAGGTTCTCCATCTCGTCGTGGTAGGCGGTCACGTAGTCCGCGACCGGGACCGAGGCCAGGCCGAGGGCCCAGGAACCGGGCTGGGTGCCGAGGCCGAGCAGGGTCAGATAGCCGCCCCAGGACGCGCCCGCGAGGATCAGCCGTGCGGGATCGGCCAGGCCCGAGGTCACGGCCCATTCGCGGACCGCCGCGATGTCCTCCAGCTCGATCAGACCCACGCGGTGCTTGAGCGCGTCGGTCCACTCGCGGCCATATCCCGTCGAGCCCCGGTAGTTGACCCGGACCACCGCATAGCCGTGGTCCACCCAGGCCGCCGGGCCCGCGGCGAAGGCATCGCTGTCGTGCCAGGTCGGGCCGCCGTGGATGTCGAAGACGGTCGGGAAGGGGCCCTCGCCGGCCGGGCGCTGGACGAGGGCGTGGATCCGGCCGCCGGGCCCGTCGACCCAGACGTCCTCGACCGGGACCGAGCCGGGCGCCTTGAGACCCGGCGGGTCGAGCACCACCTCGCCGGTGGTGGAGCGGACCTGCGGCGGGACGGCCGCCGAGGACCAGAGATACTCGACCGTCCCGTCGGGGCGCGCCGTCGCGCCGCCCACGGAACCGGGCGGGGTGTCGATCCGGACCAGTTCGCGCGAGCCCAGGTCGAAGCGGAACAGCTCGCTGCGGGCCTCGAAGCTGTGCCCGACGAGGAGCCCGGAGCCGTCCGGATACCATTCGGCGCTCACATCGCCGGGCAGGTCGAGGCGCAGCTCGGTCTGCTCGCCCGTGGCCACGTCCCAGATCAGCGGTTCCCAGCGGCCGCGGCGCTGATGCCCGACGAGGAGGCGGGTGTCCCCGTCGACGGGCGCGAAGCCGAGGACCTCCAGGCCGAGCTCCAGCGTGCCGCCCTCGGAGTCGTCGAGCTCGGCCACCTTCGTGCCGTCGAGCCGCACGATCCGCAGCGCGGCGTGCATCGCATCGCCGTGCTCGGTGTGCTCGATGGCGAGCAGCGAGCCGTCGTGCGACAGATCGCCCACGCCGGCCGACTCCTGGTGCCGGTAGATCTCGGTGGGCGCTCCCCCGTCCCGTACGACATGGAGGCTCGAACCCTCCTCGTCGGTCGAGCGGCCCACGACCACCACCGAACCGTCGCGGCTGATGGCCAGGCCCGCCGGATAGGAGGGGGCGAGGCCGGGCACGGCCGGTTCGTCCGCGCCGCCGGTGAAGGGCTGGCGCATCCAAACGCCGAACTCGTCCCCGTCCGTGTCCGCGAACCACCAGACCGCCTCGCCGTCCGGGGTGAGCACGCCGTCCGTCGTGCCGTTGGGACGGTCGGTGACCTGGCGCTGCTCGCCGCTGTCGCGGTCCCAGGCGTACAGCTCGTACGTCCCGGTCGCGTTCGAGACGAAAAGCGAACGCTCCGGGGCGTCCTCGGCCCACTCGGGCAGCGAGACCCGCGGGGCGCGGAAGCGCTGTTCCCAGGCGGGCGGCGGCCCGACGTCAGCAGCGGAGGAAGGGGGAGGAGAGGAAGGAGAGGGTGCGGAAGAAGGGGCGGTGCGGGACTCGTCGTTCATGGGGTCCATGAAAGCGGATGCCGACGGAGCGCGCGGCGGCCTGTGGACAAGTTGTCCACAGGCCGGGCCGCGTTGTCAGTGGCGGCGTGCAGACTGCGGGCATGACTTCATCGCACGCACCGCACAGGACAACTTCACCGCACACGCTGCGCAGGACGGTCGAGGCCTACTGGGCGTCGGCCGATGCCCGCGACTGGGCGGCGTTCGGCGAGACGCTCGCGGACGGCGTCGTGTACGAGATGCCGCAGTCCCGTGAGCGGATACGCGGCAAGGACCGCTTCCTGCAGTTCAACCGGGAGTATCCGGGCGACTGGCGGGTGCGGGTGCTGCGGATCGTCGCGGAGGGCGACGAGGCCGTCAGCTGGATCCAGGTGACGCAGGGACTCGACCAGATGTTCGCGGTCAACCTGTTCACCGCCGACGAGAAAGGACGCATCAAGGCCATCACGGACTTCTGGCCGGAGCCCTACGAGCCGCCGTTCGGCCGCGAGCACCTGACGGAGCGCTATTGATGCGGCCTGCCGACCGGCTGCCGAGCCGACTGCCGAGCGGTCTCCTGCCGTCTGCCCTGCCGCCCCGCCTTCAGCCTGCCCGGCCGCCCGCCGACCACCCGCCCTACTGGCTCGGCGGCACGTCCAACAGCACCTTCGTCCGGTAGATCGTGCCCGCGCAGGCGTTGGGGATCGTCGTCACCACGGTCGGTGTCCCGGGGTCGGCCGTGTGCGTGATCGAGACGCTGCCGCCCGAGGGCTCCTCGTCCTCGGAACCGAGCTGTGTCTTTGTGTCCGAGCCGGTCTGCACCGAGCCGGAGTCGCCCGTGCTGCCGCCCTCGCCACCGTTGTTCGGGGTGGGCGAGGGGTCCGGTGAGGGCTTGGCGGTGGGGCAGGCGGCCGAGGGCACCCAGGCGAACCGGACGGCATAGGACTGGCCGGGCTTGAGCACGACGGGCGTCGGCTCAGTGACCGGCGGGGGCAGCCCTTCCGCGGGGTCGCCCGCCACATGCTCCACCACGCTGATCTTGGACGCCTGGGCGGCGCCCTGGGCCGCGAAGGTCACGCTGCCGGGGCCGGCGACCGTGCAGTCCGCATCGGAGGTGTTGGCGACCTTGAAGGCTCCGTAGACCTTGCCGTCGGGCTGCGCCTCACCGGTCTCGACGGTGGAATCGGCGAGCATCGACGCATCGCAGTTCGGCGCGCCGGAGGGCACCTCCTCGGTCGGACTCGCGCTGACACCGCTCGACTCGGTCGCGCCCTCGCCGGGCTCCTGCCGGCCCGCGCCCTGCTCCTCGTCGGTGCCGCTGCCCGCGCCGGACCCCTGGCCGCCCTGGGCGCCCTCGGAGTCACCGGTCAGGTCGGTGCCCTTCTCGCCCGGCCAGAGGGAGGAGTCACCGGCGCTCGAAAGGTTGTCGTTGGCGGCCGGTGAGGTGGCGATCTGGAAGACGGCCGGTACGGCGGTGCCGATGAGCAGTGCCGCCGCCGCCATGCCGACGACGGCCCGGCGCTTGCGGGCGCGGCGTGCCGGCACGGCGCGGTGCAGCTTGGCGAGCGCGTCCTCGGAGGGGTTCATGTCCTGGACGGCGCCCCGCATCAGGCGACGCAGTGCGAGCTCGTCGGCGTCGAGGCCCAGGTCCGCGTCCGGTCCGAGGTCCGGGCGGAAGTCCGCGTCCGGTCCCAGGCCCGTCCCGGGCCACGGGCCCGCTTCGTCCTGACCGCGCCGGTCCGGGCCGTACTCGGGGCCGCTCGCGCCGTTCACCGTTCCGTACCCACCATGCTCCTGATGCTGCCCCCGCCGGTCCCGCAGGCCCTGCTGATCCCGCTGATCCCGCTGTCCCTCGCCGCCCGGCCGGGACGGCCCGTTCCCGTCATGCCCTGCCCAGGACGGCCCATGCTCCCCGCGCTCGGGCCCGGGAACACCGTCGTCGCCCCGGTGCGCGCTCATGCGGACCCCTCCATGGCGGCACGCAGCGCGGCGATACCGCGGGAGCCGTAGGCCTTGACCGAACCGAGCGATATGCCGAGGGTCTCGGCGACCTGTGCCTCGGTCATGTCGGAGAAGTAGCGCAGGACGAGGACCTCGCGCTGGCGCCGCTGCAGCCCGCGCATCGCCTTGATGAGGGCATCCCGCTCCAGCTGGTCATAGGCCCCCTCCTCCGCGCTCGCCATGTCCGGCATCGGCTTCGACAGCAGCTTGAGGCCCAGGATGCGGCGGCGCAGCGCGCTGCGCGAGAGGTTCACGACGGTCTGGCGCAGATACGCGAGGGTCTTCTCGGGGTCGCGCACCCGCTTGCGCGCGGAGTGCACGCGGATGAACGCCTCCTGGACCACGTCCTCGCAGGAGGCGGTGTCGTCCAGGAGCAGCGCCGCGAGCCCGAGCAGGGAGCGGTAGTGCTGCCGGTAGGTCTCGGTGAGGTGGTCGACGGTGGTGCCCGCGGCGGTGGTGTCGGTGCCCGCAGCCATGACGCCGTCAGCGCCGTCGCGCTGGCTGGGTATGCGGGCGGGCCGCGTTGCCGACACGGGGGCGATCACCGGCATACCGGTGTTGCCGCTGCGTGTCCTGGGCGGACCGCCGGGCACGGCAGGCCGCGCGGGCTGCCGCCGGGTCCGCGCCCCCGGAAGGGCCATGGAGAACTCGAGTACCTCTGCCACGCCTGTTGGACACGCTTCCCCCCGTCAGGGTTGTACGTGTGTGGCATCACGTTTGTGGCGGATTTTGCCCATGACGCGGTGTCGGATGCCGTCATACGTACCAGCTCTTCCCCTATACCCCATTACTGCGGCGCTCGAAGAGGGCGTCGGCAAAGACGCAGCCCGCCGTGCGCCTGGTTGCACACGGGCAGGGCCGAGCCGCCACCACCCCTCGGATCACCGCCGAGCAGCCCGGCTCCGCACCGGGCGATCCCGTCCGACCGGACCGGATCGGTGATCCACACAACCAACTTACACAGAAGTCATCCCGCCCGAGGAAGGCTTTGGCCGCGCCGGTCCGCCCCTCGATCCGGGCATTTGGCCCCCATACGGGAGCACCGGATGAACACCCCGGTTCACCCGTGCAAACGGAAATTACGGACAGTCGCCACCCCGCGGAAGCGGGATCAACCGGACCATTCCTCGGCGATCAGCTCCGCGATCTGCGCCACGTTGAGCGCCGATCCCTTGCGTAGATTGTCCCCGCAGACGAAGAACTCCAGCGCGTGCGGATCGTCGAGCGAGCGCCGCACCCGCCCCACCCAGGTCGGATCGGTGCCCACCACGTCCGCGGGCGTGAGGAACTCACCGGCCGCCGGATCGTCGAAGACGACGACACCCGGTGAGGTCGAGAGGATCTCGTAGGACCGCTCCACGGTGATCTCGTTCTCGAAGCGCGCGTGCACGGCGAGCGAGTGCGTGGTGATGACCGGCACCCGTACACAGGTGGCGCTGACCTTGAGGTCCGGACGGTCCAGGATCTTCCGGGACTCGTTTCGGATCTTCATCTCCTCGGAGGACCAGCCGCCCTCCGCGGGCGCGCCCACCCAGGGCAGCACATTGAGCGCGATCGGCTCCGGGAAGGGCCCGGTGGCGTCCCCGACCGCCCGGCGCACGTCCCCGGGCGCGGTGCCCAGATCCGTTCCGGCGACCAGCTTGGTCTGCTCGCGCAGCGCCTCGACGCCGGCGAGCCCGGCGCCGCTGACGGCCTGGTACGAGGAGACCACCAGCTCACGGAGCCCGAACTCGGCGTGCAGCGCGCCCACCGAGACGATCATCGACAGGGTGGTGCAGTTCGGTACGGCGACGATGCCGCGCGGCCGTACCCGTACGGCGTGCGGATTGACCTCGGGCACCACGAGCGGCACGTCCGGGTCCATCCGGAAGGCCGCCGAGTTGTCCACGACCACCGCACCCTTGGCCGCCGCGATCGGCGCCCACCGGTCGGCGACCTCGTCCGGGACGTCGAACAGCGCGATGTCCACGCCCTCGAAGGAATCCTCCGTCAGAGCGTGGACCTCGACCTCCTCGCCGCGCACGGCCAACCGACGGCCGGCCGAGCGCGGGGAGGCGATCAGACGGATCTCGCCCCAGATGTCCGCATGCTGGGACAGGATCTGGAGCAGGACCGTGCCGACGGCGCCGGTCGCCCCGACCACGGCGAGGGTCGGGGCGTCGCGCGTCATCGGGTCCGGCCTCCGCGCACCGGGCCGGACGCCCGGTACATCGCGGCCTTCATCGCCCGGTGCCTCCGTAGACCACGGCCTCGTCGGACTCGCTGTCCAGGCCGAAGGAGGTGTGGACGGCGCGGACCGCCTCGTGGACGTCGTCCTCGCGGGTGACCACCGAGATACGGATCTCCGAGGTGGAGATCAGCTCGATGTTGACGCTCGCGTCGGAGAGCGCCTCGAAGAACTGGGCGGTGACGCCCGGGTTGGTCTTCATGCCCGCGCCGACCAGGGAGATCTTGGCGATCTGGTCGTCGTAGCGCAGCGAGTCGTAGCCGACCTGCGACTTGACCTTCTCCAGGGCGGCGGTGGCCTTCTTGCCCTCGGACTTCGGCAGCGTGAAGGAGATGTCGGTCAGGCCGGTGGAGGCCGCCGACACGTTCTGCACGATCATGTCGATGTTGATCTCGGCCTCGGCCACGGCACGGAAGATGTGCGCGGCCTCGCCCGGCTTGTCGGGAACGCCGACGACGGTGACCTTCGCCTCGGAGACGTCGTGTGCGACTCCGGAGATGATCGCGTGCTCCACCTGCTCGCCTCCTTGCTTGACCAGCGGTTCGTTGCTGACCCACGTACCGGGCAGGCCCGAGAAGGAGCTGCGTACGTGGATCGGGATGTTGTAGCGGCGCGCGTACTCGACGCAGCGGTGCAGCAGCACCTTGGAGCCGGACGCGGCCAGCTCCAGCATGTCCTCGAAGGAGATCCAGTCGATCTTCTTCGCCTTCTTGACGACACGCGGGTCGGCGGTGAACACGCCGTCGACGTCGGTGTAGATCTCGCAGACGTCCGCGTCGAGCGCGGCGGCGAGGGCGACGGCGGTGGTGTCGGAGCCGCCGCGGCCGAGGGTGGTGATGTCCTTCTCGTCCTGGCTCACACCCTGGAAACCGGCGACGATGGCGATGTTGCCCTCGTCCACCGAGGTGCGGATCCGGCCCGGCGTGACATCGATGATGCGGGCTTTGTTGTGGACCGAGTCGGTGATGACACCTGCCTGGCTGCCGGTGAACGACTGGGCCTCGTGGCCCAGGTTTTTGATCGCCATGGCAAGGAGGGCCATGGAGATACGCTCTCCCGCGGTCAACAGCATGTCGAGCTCGCGGCCGGCAGGGATCGGGGAAACCTGCTCGGCGAGATCGATCAGCTCGTCCGTCGTGTCGCCCATCGCGGAAACCACGGCCACGACCTGATGGCCGTTCCTCTTGGCTTCCACGATCCGCTTGGCGACGCGCTTGATGCCTTCGGCATCGGCTACGGAGGAGCCTCCGTACTTCTGCACGACAAGGCTCACGTGCGCTCCTCGCTCAGTCCATAGTGGTCGAATCAGTTTAACGAGCGGGCGGCCGGGGCCCCGCGGTAACCGCATCGTGAGATGTCCCGCTCACGCCGCGATCGGCCGGGCCCCGGCCCGCTCCGGAAGGACGCCTGCCCTCCGGTTGCCCGGAACACTCGGAAAAGTGTCCTGGTTCACAGATTCCGCGCCCCGCGGCGGCGGCCACGACGAAATCCGCAGCCCCACCCCCGGGCCGTACGGCCCCGCAGGCCCCCCGCAGGCCCCCCACAGGCCCCCGCAGGCCCCGGGCCGACGCCCCTCGGACGCCCGTTGACGCCCCTGCGTAGTCGGTATAAAACTGTCCGTCGTCGCTGCCACACCAGGGGCACAAGGCCCCATGGGACTAGCAACGGCCAAAGGATTCACCTCAGTTGACAGCTGCGACCGTTCTTGAGCTCCAGCCGTTCACGAAGCGCGATCCGCTGAGTCCCGCGGCGCGCGCATTCCGGGCCGATCCCTACACCCCGCACTGCCGGGTGATCCGTGACGACGGCGATCACGCCGTCATCGGGGTCTCCCCCGGCAACAGCTACTTCTCCGCCCAGCGCATCCATGACCTGGCCCGCTGGGGCCTCGCCTGCTTCGAGCAGGTCGACTTCGTCTATACGGACCTGTACGTCGCCGAGATGTACGAGGCCTTCGGTTACCCACCCGACGAGGCCCGCCGCAAATACGTGAAGAACCTGCGCGGCGTACGGGCCAAGGTGAACAACGCCGTCGAAGCCCTCGACCCCGAGGGCCTGCGGCTGCGCGGCCGCCCCATGTCCTCCTTCGCGGACAACCCCGCGTACCGGGACATCCACAGCCACCTGGAAGCGCGCCTCGCCCACGACGACGACTTCCGCAGCACCTGCGATGCCCTCGTCGACGGCTTCCTGTCCTCCAAGGTCCTGGGCGGCGGCCGCGCCACCGAGGAACAGCGCGCGGTCTGCCTGCGCTACGTGTGCGCCGAGGCCCCGCTGTTCCTGGACACGCCCGCCATCCTGGGCGTCCCCTCCTCGCTCAACTGCTACCACCAGCTCCTGCCGATGGCCGAGCTGCTCTACTCGCGCGGCCACGGGCTGCGCGCCTCCCGCAACCAGGGGCACGCGATCATCACGCCCGCGGATCCCGCCGAGCGCGCCGAGCACGCCCAGCACGAGCGGCCCGCCGAGCCCGCCGAGCCCGCCGAGTCCGCCGAAGGAGCCGATCGCCGATGACCGCAGAAGCACTCGCACCGCCCGTGACCGACTTGATCGACTTCCCCTTCTCCGCACGCGGCGACCGGCTCCCGCACCAGGTCGAGGAGCTGCGGGAACACACCCCCGTCCGCCGGGTCCGCACCATCGCCGGTGACGAGGCCTGGCTGGTCTCCTCGTACGCCCTGTGCAAGCAGGTCCTGGAGGACCGGCGCTTCAGCCTCAAGGAGACCTCGGCGCCCGGCGTGCCACGGCAGTACGCGCTGACGATCCCGCCCGAGGTCGTCAACAACATGGGCAACATCACCGGCGCCGGGCTGCGCAAGGCCGTGCTCAAGGCCCTCAACCCGAAGGCGCCGGGCCTGCAGGACTTCCTGCGTTCCTACGCGACCGACCTGCTCGGACCGCTCACGGCCGAGGGCGCCCCGGCCGATCTGCGGGAGCAGTTCACCGACCCTTACTCCGCCGGCATGCACTGCCACATCCTCGGTATCCCGCCCGCGGACGGCGCGAAGCTGATGCGCAGCCTGCACATCGCGTTCATGAACTCGGCCTGCCCCGTCACGGGCGCCAGGCTCAACTGGGACCGCGACATGGCGTACATGGTCGAACGGCTCGACGACCCGGCGACCACCGGTCTGATGGCCGAGCTCGCGGCGCTGCGCGAGGACCCTCAGTACGCGCACCTCACCGACGAGATGCTGGCGACCGTCGGCGTCACGATGTTCGGCGCGGGCGTCATCTCCACCGCCGGCTTCCTCACCATGGCCGTCGTCTCGCTCTTCCAGCATCCACAGCTGTGGACAGAGCTGCGCGAGGACCGCACGAAGATCCCCGCGGCCGTGGACGAGCTGCTGCGGATCAACCTGTCGATCGCGGACGGGCTGCCGCGGCTCGCCACCGAGGACATACAGGTCGGCGAGGTGCTCGTACGCAAGGGCGAGCTGGTCCTCGTACTGCCGGAGGGCGCCAACTTCGATCCGGAGGCCTTCGCCGAACCGCAGAACGTCGACCTGGAGCGGCCGAACAACGCTCAGCACCTGTCGTTCGGCGGCGGACAGCACTACTGCCCGGCGACCGCGCTCGGCAAGAAGCACGCCGAGATCGCCATCGAGGCGCTCCTCGACCACACGCCGGAGCTGCGGCTCGCCGTGCCGATGGAGCAGCTGGTGTGGCGCACGGGGTTCATGAAGCGGCTGCCGGAACGGCTGCCGGTGATGTGGTGAGGCTCGGATGACGTGTCCGAGGCCGGTGGGGCGGTCCCTCACCGGCCTCGGACACGCACGGAGCGCGTACCTGCGTATGCCCTACGCGGCCGACTGCTGCCCCACGCGGGCGACTGCTGCCCCAGGCGGGCGACTGCCGCACTGCGCAGGCGGCTGCCGCACTACGCAGGCGACTGCTTGACCGTGCCCAGGCCCAGCGGGCCCGCGAGCTCCTGAGCCATCACCTTGCCCGCCTCCTCCGCAAGCGCGTCCTCGCCGAGGTCCTGGTCCGTGTCCAGGCCGTCCAGCTCCTCAAGCGGCTGGTTGAGGCGGACATGCGCGACCAGGGACTGCAGGGCGCGCAGCGAGGCGGAGGCCGTGGCGCCCCAGTTGGAGAAGTAGGAGAACTGCCACCACCACAGCGCCTCGGTGGTGCGGCCCGCGCGGTAGTGCGCCATGCCGTGCCGCAGATCGGTGATCACATCCGCGAGATCATCGGAGATGCGGGCGGCCACCGGGGCCTTGCGCGGCTCGTACGGATCGAAGACCTCGGAGTAGACGTCCACCGGGTCGAGCATCGCGGCCAGCCGCTCGCGCAGGTCGTCGACGTCCGGCTCCGGGCCGAGATCCGGCTCGTAGCGCTCCTCGGGGACGATGTCCTCGTGCGCGCCGAGGCGGCCGCCGGCCAGCAGCAGCTGGGAGACCTCCAGGAGCAGGAACGGGACCGCCGAGTCCGGCTCGTCGCCCTTGGCGACCTCGGTCACGGCGACGATGAACGACTCGACCTGGTCGGCGATCTGGACCGCGAAGTCATCGGGGTTCTGCGCGACGGCGTGCGGCAGTACGCGGCCGGCCGCCGGTTCAGAGGACGACGAGGACATAGCGAGTTCAACCTCCCATGGTTGCGCCATGCTGAGGCGCCGTAACGTCACCGAACATCCCGTACAGCTCGTACAGCTCGTAGAGCTCGTGGATCAACTCAGACATCGAGGAGTCTCCTCCCCTCGAAGGCCCGGCCGAGGGTGACCTCGTCCGCGTACTCCAGATCGCCGCCGACCGGGAGCCCGCTCGCCAGCCGGGTCACCTTCAGACCCATCGGCTTGATCATGCGGGCCAGATACGTGGCCGTGGCCTCGCCCTCGAGATTCGGGTCCGTGGCGAGGATCAGCTCGTTGACCGTGCCGTCCGCGAGCCGCGCGAGCAGCTCACGGATCCGCAGATCATCCGGGCCGACGCCCTCGATCGGGCTGATCGCGCCGCCGAGCACGTGGTAGCGGCCGCGGAACTCACGCGTCCGCTCGATCGCCACGACGTCCTTCGGCTCCTCGACCACGCAGATCACCGCGGGGTCGCGGCGCTGGTCACGGCAGATCCCGCACTGCTCCTGCTGCGCGACATTGCCGCACACCGCGCAGAACCGGACCTTGTCCTTGACCTCGAGCAGCGCGTGCGCGAGCCGCCGCACATCCGCCGGCTCGGCCTGCAGGATGTGGAAAGCTATCCGCTGCGCGCTCTTGGGACCGACGCCGGGCAACCTGCCCAGTTCGTCGATGAGGTCCTGGACCACGCCTTCGTACAACGGACTGCCTTCCTCGGTCAGGCTCTGGATGCCTGGTACGTACGGTAGTTGGTGCGCCCCACCCGCAGAAGGCCCGCTGCCGACTGTCACTTGGACGGCGCACCGTGTTCACCGGGCCGCTGAGCGGGTGTCCGGCTAGAACGGCATCCCGGGGATGCCGCTGCCGCCGCCGAGGCCCTGTGCGAGCGGGCCGAGCTTCTGCTGCTGCAGCGTCTGCGCATTCTCGTTCGCGGCCTGGACCGCCGCCACGACCAGGTCCGCGAGGGTCTCCGTGTCCTCCGGATCCACCGCCTTCGGGTCGATCACCAGGGAGCGCAGCTCACCGGAACCGGTGACGGTCGCCTTCACCAGGCCGCCGCCCGCCTGCCCGTCGACCTCGGTCCGCGCGAGCTCCTCCTGCGCCTCGGCCAGGTCCTGCTGCATCTTCTGGGCCTGCTGGAGCAGCTGCTGCATATTGGGCTGGCCACCACCGGGAATCACGATCGGCTCCTGCTTCCTCTGGTCCTGTTCCGACGTCTCCCCACGAGCCTACGTGCTCCCCGCGCACCCTGCCCCGACACTCTTTCGAGTGATGGAATCCAGCCCCATACCTGATGAACGGCCCCTTACGGGCGGAATACCCTCCGGAACGCCCCCATGCCCACCCATTGGGCGGTAGGAAGATGCCTGCACAGCTGTCCCAGCCGTACCGATACGCAAAGGGAGTGCCGGTGTGAGCCAGCCGGGGATGCAGCCCGAGATCCCGCCGCCGGGCGGGCCGGACGAGGGCGCGGCCGCATGGGATGCCCAGCGCGCGGGGCCGGAGAAGGGGCCGCAGGGGAGGCCGGAGCAGAAACCCGCAGCAAAGTCGCAGGACCTCACCGGACGACCGATCCCGCTCGGCGACTGGGGCGAGCCCGCCGAACGGCTCGACGAGCTGTACCGCTGGGTCGAGGACGGGGCGCTGGCCACCGCGTCCTGGTACCTCACCGACCGCGGCTTCAAGCGCCGCGGAGCGCGCGCCCTGCGCATCGGCGCGGCCCTCGGCGCGGTCGCCGGGGCGGCCCTGCCCCTCCTCGACCTCACCTCGGCGGTCACGGGCGCCGCGCCCTGGGGCTATCTCTGTCTCCTCCTCGCCATCGCCTGCATCGCCTGCGACCGCTACTTCGGCCTCACCTCCGGCTGGATAAGGGACATGGCCACGGCCCAGGCCGTACAGCGCCGCCTCCAGGCCCTCCAGTTCGACTGGGCCTCGGAGTCCGTACGGGAGGTCCTCGGCCCCACCGAGGGCACGGCGGGCGAGGCGGCGGAACGCTGCCTGGGCGTCCTGCGCCGCTTCTCGGAGGACATCACGGAGATCGTCCGCGCGGAGACCGCGAACTGGATGCTCGAATTCCACTCGGGCCACGCCCCCCTTCTCCTCCAGTCGGCGGCCCCCTCGGCTCCGCGCCCGGAGTACCCGGCCCCGACCCGTATCCCTCTCCCCCCGGGCACCCGCCCGAACATGCCCCGCCAGCGACCGCCTGAGGCGCGCTGAGGCCGAAGGCCTCTCCCGCCACGCCTGAGAGCGTGTCGCAACAGCTTCCGAGAGCAGCCGCGGATCCGCTGCATTCCACTCGGCCGGCCCCCGGCTTCAAGGATCCACGCCCGGCGGCAGCGCCCCTCTGCGGATCTTCCCCGTTACCGCAATGCGATCCGACCGGGCTTTCCGGCATGCTTCATGCCGGGACGTGTCAACACGACAGGGGGATTCGGTGGGCGAGCGGCTCAGGCTCAAGGTTCTCGGGCCCTTGACAGCAACGGTGTCAGGGCGCGAGATCCAGGTAGGAGGAGCGAGACAGCGCGTCATTCTGTCGCTGCTCGCGCTCAATCCGGGGCACGTGGTCCCCGTCGACCTGCTGGTCGACGTGGTCTGGGGCAGCAGGCCGCCGGCGACGGCACGGACCCAGGTCGCCATCTGCATCGCGGCACTGCGCAAGACATTAAGGAACGAGGGCGTCACCGAAGACGTGATCGTCACCGCCCACCCCGGCTACCGGCTCGACGACTCCGTCTGCGCACTGGACTGGGTCGAATTCACCGAGGCGGTGGCCGAGGCCGAGGAATGCGCCAGGCAGGGGAGGCTGCCCGAGGCGGCGCACCGGTACGCCCAGGCCTTCCTCATGTGGCGCGGGCCCGCCCTCGCCGGCGTGGCCGGGCAGCCCATCGAGGACGAAGCGGCCCGCCTCGAGGAACGCAGACTCACCGCCTTCGACGGTTCGACCGAGGTACAGCTGTCACTCGGCAACCACCAGGAGATCGTCTCCGAACTGACCGGTGCCGTACGGGACTACCCGCTGCGCGAGCGCACGCTCGGGCATCTGATGCTGGCCCTGCACCGTTCGGGGCGGCGGGCCGAGGCACTGGACACCTATCGCGGGGTGCGCAAGCAGTTCATCGACGAGCTGGGCATCGAGCCGGGCCCCGAACTGCAGAGCCTGCACGACGCGATGCTCAGGGACGATCCCTCGCTGGACCCCGCCCGGCCCGGGCGGGAACCACTGCACGAGGCGGCCCCCGCAAAGGCCGCGGGCCCGGCCGGTTCGCCGACCGTCCTGATACCGTCCGAACTCCCGCCGGACGTGGCCGCGTTCATCGGCCGGGAGGACGAGCTCCGCGATCTCGGCCATCTGGTGCCCGAGGAGCACGCGGGCGGCGCGGGCCCACGGATCGGGCTGATCACGGGAGTCGCCGGAGTCGGCAAGACCGGGCTCGCGGTGCACTGGGCCCACCGGGTGCAGGACCGTTTCCCCGACGGTCTGCTCTACGCCGAACTGCGCGGCTACGACGGCCATCACACCCCGATCGACCCGGCGGAGGTCCTCGGCCGGTTCCTGCGGTCGCTCGGCGTGCCCGGCGAGGAGATCCCGCCGGGCATCGAAGAACGTACGGCCCTGTACCGTTCACTGCTCGCTCCGCGCAAGGTGCTCGTCCTGCTGGACAACGTACGCAGCTACCCGCAGATCAAGGATCTGCTGCCGGGATCCGGCGAGTCCTGTGTCGTGGTGACCAGCCGCGAACAACTGGAGGAGCTGGTCACCTGGCCGCCGCAGGCACGGGTGCATCTGGGGCTGCTCAGCGAGCAGCAGGCCACGGAACTGCTCGCCGCCGTCGTCGGATCCCGGATCACCGCGCGTCTGCCGGAGGCCAAGGCGCTGGCCGGCCTGTGCGACCGGCTGCCGCTCGCGCTGCGGATCGCGGCGGCCCGCCTCGCCTCCAAGCCGCACTGGACGCTGCGGCACATGGTGACGCGGCTGCGCGACGAGCGGCGCCGGCTCGACGAGCTGAGCCAGGGCGAGAACCAGGTACGCGCCAGCCTGGAGCTGAGCCACCGCTTCCTCTCCGCCGACGCGGCCACCCTCTACCGCAGGCTCGGCCTGTTCAACGCGCCGGACTTCGCCTCCTGGACGGCGGCCGCGCTCCTCGGCATCGAGCCGGTGGCGGCCGAACGTCTCGTCGAGCAGCTCGTCGACGCACAGTTCCTGGAGGCGGTCGGTTTCGACGCCACCGGCCATATGCGCTACCGGCTGCAGAACCTGCTGAGGCTGTACGCGAATGAACGCGCCGCCGAGGAGGAGAGCCCCGAGGAGCGGCTCGCGGCCCGCGAACGACTCTTCCGCACCTATCTCACCCTCGCCGGCGAGGCGCACCGGCGCGAATACGGCGGTGACTTCAGCGTGCTGCACGGTTCCACGGAGCGGCGTCCACTGCCCCGTGACCTGGTCGACGAGCTGCTCGTCTCACCGCTGGAGTGGTTCGCGGCGGAGCGGCTCTCGCTGCGCGCGGTCGTCCACCAGGGCGCCGAGCTCGGCATGGACGAGCTGGTGTGGGACCTGACGGTGTCCAGTTCCGTCCTGTTCGAGACCCGGAACTACATCGATGACTGGCGGTGGTGCGCCGAACGGGCCCTCGATGCAGCGCGGGCCGCCGGTAACATGCGCGGCCAGGCCGCCATGCTCACCGACCTGGGCGCGGTCGCACTGCGGCTGCGGGACCTGCCGCGCACCGCGGCCCTGCTCGAGGAGGCCCTCACCCTGCATCTGGAGGTCGGCGAACGGCATGGCGAGGCACTGACGCTCCGGCATTTCGCCATCCACGACCGGATGCTGGGCGACCTGGACAAGGCCAGGGAGCGGCTCACCGTGGCGCGCGGGATCTTCCGCGAGGTCTGTGATCTGTCGTCGCAAGCCCATGTGATGAACAATCTGGCGCAGATCGAACTCGACCTGGGCAGGCCGGAGAAGGCGCGGGAGATCAGCCTCGCGGCCGTGCGGATCTCGGAGAGCATCGGACGCGGCGGCGCGCGCGGCGTGGCCCAGAGCACTCACCGGCTCGCCCGCGCCCAACTCGCCCTGGGGCAGACGGAGGAGGCCGAGGTGGCGTTCCAGCGAGTGGTGCGCATCGTGAAGGAGAAGTCCGACATGGTGGGCCTCGCGCACGCGCTGCTCGGACTGGGCGAGGCCAGGCTTGCCGCGGGCCGGTCCCGGCAGGGCGTCGACACCCTCACCGACGCCCTGGACATCGCCTCCCGGCTGAACAGCCCACTCGTCGAAGGGCAGATCAACCTCGCACTCGGCGAGGCGCTCGCCACGCTCGGACTGCCGGGCGCCGCAGCTCATCTGCGGGCGGCGGACACGCTGTTCGTCCAGGTGGGGGCCAGACCGTGGGAGGCACGGGCGGAGAAAGCGATCGACACCCTGAACGCGTAGTGCCGCCGCGGGCGGCTTCCGGTTTTCCCCCATGGCCCGGGGAAGGGGGCGCCGGTAGCGTTCCGGTGTCGGGCGGTGTGCGCTCCGGTGGAGGAGGTATGAACCATGGATGCCACAGCCGGTGCCGTCATCGCGGCAGCCGTCATGCTCAGCTCGACGATGCTCGTCGTGGGAGCAGTGTGCTGGATGTCCACGGGGCATACGCGACGCAGGCACGCGGAAGTGGAGAGACTGGCGGGCGAGCAGGACGCGCTCAGGGCCGAGGTCGCCGAGGTCGCCGAGCGGGTGCGGGCCATTCAGCGCCTCCTCGAGGACCCGGTCGAGCCATGATGGTGATCATGTCTCGCGCGCGTCCGCGCTGACCGGCCTCCCCTCGTGGCGTGGTGCCGTCGGCGCGGCCGCGGCCCCCGCACGGCAGCGCCCGTACCGGCCACCGGACAGGTGACGGGTACGGGCGCTGCGGCGTGTCCGGCGTCAGACGTCGCGCCGCTTGAACAGCACCGAGGCCAGGGCGAGTACCGCCACGCTCCACAGGGCGCAGACGCCGAGACCCAGCCAGGGGGTGAGCACCGCGTCCGGGTCCGGATGAGCGAAGACGATCAACTGCCCGGCGTTGGAGGGCAGATAGGCTGCCGCCGCCTGGCCGCCCGAGGCGGGGAGGCTTCCCGCCAGCGGCGCAAGGACCAGCAGGAAGCCGAGGACCCCGGCGACCGCTCCCGCCGTGTGCCGCACCAGTGCGCCGATGCCCAGCGCGAACAGGCCCATTGCGGCGAGGAACAGACCACTGCCGAGGACCACCCGCAGAACCTCCGGGTCGCCGAGCGCCACCGGGGCGTGCTCCTGCAGGATCGCAGACCCGGCAAAGAACGAGGCGAGCGCGGTGAGTTCTCCGGCGGCCAGGGTCAGCAGGCCGAAGGCGGCCGCCTTCGCGGCCAGTACGGGCGTGCGCCTGGGCACGGCGAGGACGCTGGCGCGGATCGTACTGCTGGAGTACTCGCTCGTGATGACCAGCACGCCCAGCACGCACACGATGAGCTCAGCAACACCGAAGGCGCTGAAGATGGTGGCCAGGGGGTCCGCCGTGACCTTGGCGCGGGACTCGCCCGAGGCGGAGTCCCAGCCGGCCACGGTGACGGCGCTCGCCGCCACCGCCGCGCCCACCGACGCCACCAGCATGAGCAGCAGGGCCCAGAGGGTGGAACGAACCGAGACGATCTTGACCCATTCGGCGCGCAGCAGCCCGAGGAAGCCACCGCCCACGGAGCTACGGGATACGAGGGAACGGGTGGACGATGTGTCTGCGACCACGGTGGTCATGCTGCGCTCCTGTCGGTGAGAGAGGACGAACCGGCGGACGACGCCGCCTCGACGGGGCCGCCGTACTCAACGCTCGCACCCGTCATCCGCATGAACGCGTCCTCCAGCGAGGCCCGCTGCGGGGTGAGTTCATGGACGATGATCCGTTCCGCCGCGGCCAGCTCGGCGAGCCGTGCCGCCTCGATGCCGCTGACGGTGAGCCGGTCGGGCCCCGCCTCGCCGACGCTCGCCCCCGCGTCGGCGGCGACAGCCGCGAGACGCAGCGCGTCGGGCGTACGCACCAGGACCGAATCCTGGGACGAGTTGCGTTCGATGAACTCCTCGACCGGGCAGTCGGCGAGCAGGCTGCCACGGCCGATGACGATGAGATGGTCGGCGGTCACGGCCATCTCGTTCATCAGATGGCTGGAGACGAGGACCGTACGTCCCTCGTCCGCGAGGGACTTCATCAGGTTGCGGATCCACAGCACGCCCTCCGGGTCGAGGCCGTTGACCGGCTCGTCGAGGACGAGGATCTGCGGATCGCCGAGCAGAGCGGCGGCGATGCCCAGGCGCTGCGCCATGCCGAGGGAGAAGCCGCCCACCCGGGCGCTGCGCACCTCGGTCAGGCCCACACGCTCAAGGACCTCGTCGACACGGCGCGCGGGCAGTCCCTGGGTGTGCGCGAGGAAGCGCAGGTGGTGGTGGGCGCTGCGTCCCTTGTGGAAAGCGCGCGCGTCGAGGAGCGCGCCGACGGTGCGCAGCGGGTCCCGCAGCTCGCCGTAGGGACGGCCGCCGATGGTGGCGGTGCCGCTGTCGGGACGGTCGAGACCGAGCAGGAGCCGCATCGTGGTCGACTTGCCCGCGCCGTTGGGGCCGAGGAATCCGGTCACCTTGCCGCTGGGCACCGTGAAGGTGAGGTCACGGACGGCGGTTCTGGCGCCGTAGCGTTTGGTCAGGTTGCGGGCCGCGACCTCGGGGGGTGATACGGGCATCTCAGAGGTTCCTCTCGGGGACAGGAGCGGGGGACAGAGCGGTCAGGCGTGCGTCGATGTCGCCGACCAGGTCCCTGGCATGCGGCATCAGATAGAAGTGGTCTCCGGGGAAGGCCCGCGCGGTGAAGGTGCCGCTGCCGACATCGGCCCAGGCGTGCACCGCGTCGGCGGGCACATCCGGATCGGCGTCGCCGTGGAACGCGGCGACGGGGATGCCGAGCCGATGCGCCACGGCCTCGGCTCGGTAGTCCTCCAGGAGCCGGTAGTCGGCGCGGAGGGAGGGCAGCACGAGGTCCAGCAGATCCGGGTGGTCGAGGGCGCCGGCCAGCGGCCCGCCACGGCGGCGGACGTCGGCGATCAGCGCTTCGTCGTCGCGGACTCGGAAGTCGGGCAGCCGGTGCGGTGCGGCACGGCCCGAGACCAGCAGAAGTCCGGGCAGGCCGGTGGCACGCAGCCGCACCGCGGTCTCGTAGGCCACCGAGGCGCCCATGCTGTGCCCGAAGAAGGCGGTCGGCCGGGCGGACAGCGTCCCGATTGCCTCGGCGACCGGTCCTGCCAGCTCGGCCATGCTCCGGGCCGGTGTCTCGGCGATACGGTCCTCTCGCCCCGGGTAGCGCACGGCGAGAACCTCGACGTCGGGGGCGAGGTGACGCGGCCAGTCACGGAAGAAACTCGCGGCACCGCCTGCGTGCGGGAAGCACACCAGGCGGGCCCTGGGCCGGACCGGGGAGTGCAGCGGGCGCAGCCAGTCGGCGGCGGCCGCGGGCAGCGGTGTCGTGGTCGTCATCGCATTCACCGCCGCCTGCGGAAACGGTTCGCGGACAGCGGGGCGAGTACGGCGATCAGGCCGAGGCTCCACGCCAGGGCGGCCAGCACGTGTGTCTGCGCGGGCCCCCCGGTGAGCAGTGCGCGTGAGGCATCCACCACCGAGCTCATCGGGTTGTTCGCCACGATCACGCCCAGCCAGCCGGGCATCGTGTCGGGCTCGACGAAGATGGAGCTGCCGAACTGCAACGGCACCATCGCCAGCATGCCGACGCTCTGCACCGTCTCGATGGTGCGCGCGGTCAGCCCGATGAAGGCGTGCAGCCAGGCCAGGGCGATCCCGTACAGCAGGAGCAGTCCGATGGCGGCGGTGGCCTGCAGCGGGCCGGTGTGCACACGGAAGCCGATCGCCAGGGCGAACGCGAAAACCACGAGCAGGCTGACCAGCATGCGCAGCGCGTCGGCGAGGATCCGGCCGGCGAGCACCGCGGACGGCACCATCGGGAGCGTGCGGAACCGGTCCATCACACCGTTGTTGAAGTCGATGTTGAGGCTGATGCCGGTGGTGCGCGAGGCGATTGTGGTGGTCAGCGCCATGATGCCGGGCATCACGTACTGCCGGTAGGCGCCCGCGCTGCCGGAGATCGCTCCGCCGAAGATGTACACAAAGATCAGCGCGAAGATCAGCGGCATCAGGGTGGCGTCCAGGATCTGCCCCGGACTGCTCAGCACCTTGCGCAGATTGCGCCGGGTGATGGCCAGTGTGTGACTGGTGTTCCGGCGCGCGGCCGACAGGCCGCCCGTCGTAGCGGTCAGGACGCTCATGCCGCACTCCGGGTGGGTTCGGTGTCGACGGCGCCCGTGCGGGACGCCGGCGCGAGGGGGGCGGTGACCGCCTCGGTGGCGGTCAGCGCCAGGAAGACGTCATCCAGGCTGGGCACGTGCGTGTCGAGGCGGGCCATGGGCAGACCGGCGGCCCCCAGCGCCCGTACGGCTGCGGTGATCACCTGGCCGTCATGGTCGAGCGGCAGCCGCACGAGGCACGAGTCGTGGTCGGCCGCGACCGGGCCGAGGCCCGCCCGCCGCAGCGTGTCGCCGACGACGCCCAGGTCGGACGGGTGCTGCGGGGTGACGTGCAGGACGGGGCCGCCGACGCGCTCGCGCAGTTCCCGCGCGGTGCCGGAGGCGATGACCTGGCCGTGATCGATGACCACGACGGAGTCGGCGAGCGCCTCGGCCTCCTCCATGTACTGCGTGGTCAGCAGCACCGTGGTGCCCTTGCGAGCGAGTGCGCGCACCTCCTCCCACAGGGAATTGCGGCTGTGCGGGTCGAGTCCGGTGGTCGGTTCGTCGAGGAAAAGCACCCGGGGCTCGCCCAGCAGACTCGCGGCAAGATCGAGTCGCCGCCGCATTCCACCGGAATAGCCCTTCACGGGGCGCGAACCCGCCTCGGTGAGCCGGAATCGCTCCAGCATGTCGTCGGCGCCCGCACGGGCACCGGCCCGGCCCAGATCGAGCAGCCGGCCGACGAGATAGAGGTTCTCCCAGCCGGATATGTCCTCGTCCACGGCGGCGTACTGGCCGGTCATTCCGATCAGGCAGCGCACCTCACGGGACTGGCGGGCCACGTCGTACCCGTGGATGAGCGCCTTCCCCGAGTCCGGTTTGACCAGGGTGGACAGCATGCGAACGGTGGTGGTCTTGCCCGCCCCGTTGGGGCCCAGCAGGCCGAGCACCGTGCCTTCGGGCACCTCGAAGGAGACCCCCTGTACAGCGTGGGTGTCGCCGAAGGTCTTGGCCAGGTTCTCTGCACGGATGGCAGGGGGTGTGATCGTCATCGGGTCGATCCTCTCGGTCTCCGCGGTGACAGCGGCGAAAGCGAGGCTAGGCGGCCGGATTATCGATGACATATCGAAGAGATTCGCCCGGCGGAAATCGCGACAGGCTCCGTATACGGAACGGGAAGGGAATCCCGATCGGCGGCCGCGCACCGAAACACCGCCGATAACGCGGCGAAAGAGCCGATTCCTACGGTCCACCGGTATGTGGAACGCGAATTGAGGAGTCGGATCCATGTCAGGTAGGGCGATACGGGACCTGGAACTGCTGCGCCGGCTGGCGCGGCATGCGGCCACCGACCCCGAGAGCATCGCGGTGTTGTCGGCGGAAGCACGCTGGACCTACCGGGAGTTCGACCGGCGGACCGGTGAACTGCGGGCAGAGCTCGCAAGGTTGGCGATCGGGGCCGGTGACGTCGTCGCCGTGCACGCGCGGCGCACTCCGGAACTGGCACTGGCGCTCGTGGCGGTCGCCCGCAGCGGTGCGGCCTTCATGGTGTGCGACGCCGCCCATCCCGTGGACCGGCTCCGGCTGCAGGCCGAGGCGGCCGCTCCCGCCGCGTGGCTGTCCTGCGACCCGGCCGGAATCCCTGCGGGGCTGGCCGAGGGTCTGCCGGTCATCGACATCGCCGACGGCACGGGCGCGACCGGCGCGGCGGGCACCATCGGCGCGCCGGGTAACACCGGCGCGGCGGGCACCACCGGCGCGGCGGAGGACGCTCATGGCTCCGTTGCCCCGGATGCCGCCTACGTGACCTTCACCTCCGGCACCACCGGCCGGCCGCGTGGCATCCTCGGCACCTGGGAGCCGGTGGAGCACTTCCTGTCCTGGTACACCACCGAGTACGGCCTCGACTCCTCGGTGCGCGGCGCCGTCCTCTCCGGGCTCGGCCACGACCCGCTGCTGCGCGACATACTCGTACCGCTGTGGTGCGGGGGCACAGTGGTCTTCCCGGATACCGAGCCGCGCGAGGCACACGCCGTCGCCGGGTGGCTCGCCGATGAACGAATCTCCCTCGCCCATCTGACACCCGGCCTGGGCGACGCGCTCGCCGACTGCGCACCGGAGGGCGGCTGGCCCGCGCTGCGGCTGACCGGGTTCGGCGGCGAACAGCTGCGCTGGCACACCGTGGATGCCTGGGAGCAGCTGGCCCCCGGCACCCGCGTCCTCAACCTGTACGGCACCACCGAGACACCGCAGGCCGTATCCGTGTACGCCGCCCGGACACCCGGCACCCCCGCGGCCGCCCGCAGCGGACCGGGAGTGCCGCTGGGTCCGGGCATCGATGGCGTCGAGCTGCTGTCGGAGGACGGTGAGCTGGTCGTCCGCACCCGCTACCTGGCCCGCTACCTGGACGAGCCCCGCGGCGAGGGCTTCGGCGGCAGCTACCGCACCGGCGACCTGGTTCGCGGCACGGCAGACGGTTCCTGGGAGTTCACCGGACGCCGGGACGACCAGCTGAGCGTGCGCGGCCACCGCCTGGAGCCCGCCGAGATCGAGGGCGTGCTTGCCACCGCCCCCGGCGTGGCCCGCGCCGCGGTCGCCGTACACGACGGCGTCCTCGTCGCCCACTTGGTCGCCGCCCCGGGACACACCGTGGACGAAGCGGACGTGCTGGACTTCGCCGCCGGACGGCTGCCCGGACACGCGGTGCCCGCGCGTGCCGTCCGCCACACCCGACTGCCGCTCACCCCCAACGGGAAGACCGACCGGGCCGCGCTGCGGGCAGCACCCTTGCCCACGGCCACCGGGCGGGCGCCGCGCGGAGTGCACGAGGAGCTTCTCTGCACGCTGTTCGCCGAGGTGACCGGCGCCGCCGGCGCCGGACCCGATGACGACTTCTTCGCCCTGGGCGGCGACTCCCTGACCGCGAACCGGCTGGTCAACCGGGTGCGCAGGCTGCTCGGACGCAGCCTGCCCGTAGCCGCCGTCTTCGACGCGCCCACCCCGGCGCGGCTCGCGCCGGCGCTCGCCGCGGCCGACGGCGGACGCCCCGCGCTCACCCGCGCCGAACGGCCCCCGACGCGGCTGCCACTGTCCAGTGCCCAGCGAAGGCTCTGGTTCGTCCATGAACTGGACACCGACGACACCTCGTACAACATCGCGCTCACCCTCACGCTCTCCGGACCGCTCGACCGGGCCGCACTGGCCGAAGCGCTCGGCGACGTGACCGACCGGCACGAAGTGCTGCGCACGCTCTACCGCAGCGCCGACGGCGAGCCCTACCAGGTGATCCTCGACAGCGCCCGCCCCCGGCTGCACACGGTCCGGACCTCCCCGGAGCAACTGCCGGACGAACTCACCCGGCAAGCCGGGCACCGCTTCGATCTGGCGGCCGCGCCACCGCTGCGGGCAGTGCTGCTCGCCACCGGACCCGAGGCACACACCCTGCTCCTGCTGATCCACCACATCGCCACGGACGGGGCGTCCACGGCACCCCTCGCCCGGGACCTCTCCGCCGCCTACACCGCGCGCCACGCGGGCCATGCGCCGGATTGGGACGAACTCCCGGTGCAGTACGCCGATTTCACCCTGTGGCAGCAGAGCGCCGAACGCCCCGCCGACGATCTCGCGTACTGGGAGCGCAGGCTCGACGCACTGCCCGAGGTCCTCGAGCTGCCCACCGACCGGCCGCGTCCCGCCGTGGCGTCCGGGCGCGGCGGCCAGGTGCGCGGCAGGCTCACCGCCGCACAGCACCAGCGGCTCCAGGATCTGGCCAGGACCACCGGAACCACCCTGTTCATGATGGTCCGGGCAGGTCTCGCGGCGCTGCTGACCAGGCTCGGGGCCGGGGAGGACATCCCACTGGGCACTGCCACAGCGGGCCGGGCCGACGAGGCACTCGATGCGCTCGTCGGCTGCTTCGCCAACACGGTGTGCCTGCGCACGGACACGTCCGGCGATCCGACGTTCCGCGAACTGCTCGGCCGGGTGCGCGCCGGTGACCTCGCCGACTTCGCCCATCAGGACCAGCCGCTGGACCGCCTGGTCGAGCACCTCAATCCGGCGCGTTCGCTCGCCCACCACCCGCTGTTCCAGACCATGCTGACCTTCTCCGGCGGCACGCAGACGGGCTTCGACCTGCCGGAGCTCGATGTGCGCGTCTCCACCACGGACCGGCGCGCCGCCAAGGTGGATCTGTCGTTCCTCTTCGAGGAGCCGCAGGAGCCCGGCGGACCGGTCACGTACACGCTCGAGTACGCGGCCGACCTGTTCGACCATGACAGCGCGGAGCGCCTCGCCGCACGGCTGATCCGGCTGCTGGAGGCGGCCTGCAACCGGCCCGACCTGCCCATCGGCGCGCTGGAGATCCTCGACGACGCCGAACGACAGCGGCTGCTCGTCGAGTGGAACGGGCCACGCCGTCCGGTCGGCGACGCCACCCTGCCCCAGCTGTTCGAGCGGCAGGTCCGGCGCACCCCCGACGCTCCGGCCGTCGAGCACGCCGGGGTGGGCCTGAGCTACCGGGAGCTGAACGAACGCGCCAACCGGATCGCCCGCCGGCTGATCGCCCTGGGCGCCGGGCCCGAACGCTATGTGGCCGTCGCTCTGGACCGCGGCGTGGATCTGGTCGCCGCCATCCTGGGCATCCTGAAGACGGGCGCCGCCTACCTGCCGCTCGACCCCGCCCACCCGGCCGGGCGGATCGACTTCGTGCTGTCCGACGTGCGCCCCGTCGCGGCCGTCACCAGCCGCGCCCACACCGGGATCCTGCCCGATGAGCTGCCCGCCCTGACCCTGGACGGAGCGGGCGACCTGGCAGACCTGCGAGCGCTGTCCGGCACCGATGTCACCGACGGCGAACGGACGTCCCCGCTGACGCCCGCCCACCCCGCCTACGCCATCTTCACCTCGGGGTCCACCGGCCGGCCCAAGGGCGTCGTCGTCGAGCACCGCTCACTGAACGCCTACCTCGCCTGGGCCCGCGAGGCGTACGACAGTGTGCGCGGCCGGGCCCTGGTGCATTCACCGGTCTCCTTCGACCTCACCGTCACCGGCCTGTTCGCCCCGCTGACCGCCGGCGGGACCGTACACCTCACGGAGCTCGACGGCCGTGGACCGGAGGGAGCGCCGAATCACCGCCCACAGTTCGTGAAGGCCACCCCCAGCCATCTGCCGGTGCTGCTCGCCACCGACGACGGCTTCTCGCCCACCGGGCAGCTGGTCCTCGGCGGCGAATCCCTGATGGGCGAGGTCCTCGACCAGTGGCGCGCCCGCAACCCCGGTGTCACGGTCGTCAACGAGTACGGGCCCACCGAGACCACCGTCGGCTGCACGGAGTTCCGTATCGCCCCCGGGGACCCGGTGCCCGCCGGCGTGGTCACCATCGGCAGGCCGGTCTGGAACACCCGCATGTACGTCCTCGACGCGCAGCTGCGCCCGGTGCCCGCCTCCGTGCCCGGCGAGCTGTACATCGCGGGCGACCTGGTCACCCGCGGCTACCACGGCAGGCCCGCCCTGACCGCGGGCCGCTTCGTGGCGGACCCGTACGGGCCGCCCGGCGCACGCATGTACCGCTCGGGTGACCTCGCCCGCTGGAACTCCGCCGGGCTCCTGGAGTTCATCGCCCGCGTCGACCACCAGGTCAAGGTACGCGGCTTCCGCATCGAACCCGGTGAGATCGAGTCGGTGCTCGGCGCCCACCCCGATGTCCGCGCGGCCGCCGTCGTGGTCCGCGAGGACCGCCCCGGCGACCCCCGGATCGTCGGCTACGCCATCCCACACGCCGCAGGGCAGCCGACCGCCGGGCCGGCCCCGGAGACACTGCGCGCATGGGCCGCACAGCACCTGCCCGCCTCCATGGTCCCGGCCGCCGTCGTCCTGCTCGATGCCTTCCCGGCCACCGCCAACGGCAAGCTGGACCGGGACGCCCTGCCGGCCCCCGAGGAACCCACCACCTCCGCGACCGGGGCCACCGCGCGCACGGCCCGCGAGGAGATCCTGTGCGGTCTGTTCGCCGAGGTCCTCGGGGTGCCGCAGACCGCCGTCGACGGCAACTTCTTCGACCTGGGCGGCCACTCCCTGCTCGCGACCCGGCTGACCGGCCGCATCCGGTCGGTGTTCGGCGTCGATGTCACGCTGCGCACCCTCTTCGAGGCACCCACACCACAGGAGATGGCCACCCGCCTCGACACGACCGCGCCCACCCGGACGCCGCTCGTGCCCCGTCCGCGCCCGGATGTCCTGCCGCTCGCCCCGGCCCAGCACCGTCTGTGGTTCCTGGACCGCCTGGCAGGCCCCAACGCCACGTACAACGTGCCGCTGGTACTGCGTCTCACGGGCCGGCTCGACGAGCCCGCCCTGCGGGCCTCCCTCAGCGACCTGGTCGCACGGCACGAGGCACTGCGCACGCTCCTGCCCGCGCGCGACGGCGTCCCCCGCCAGGAGATCCTGTCCCCCGCCCGCGCCCAGGTGCCGCTGCACACGGCCGAGTCCACGCCGCAGGACCTGGAGGCGGCCCTCGAAGCCGCCGCAGGTCATGCCTTCGCGCTCGACACCGAGCTACCGCTGCGGGCCACACTGCTGCGCACCGCACCCGAGGAGCACACTCTGCTGCTCCTGCTCCACCACACGGCCGCCGACGGCTGGTCCATGGGCCCGCTGCTGAGGGACCTGTCCCGGGCCTACACCGCCCGGCTCGCGGGGAGCCCGCCCGACCTGCCGGAGCTCACCGTCCAGTACGCCGACTACGCCCTCTGGCAGAGTCGTGCGCTGGGCGCCGAGGACGACCCGGACAGCGATCTGGCCCGCCAGGTCTCGTACTGGAAAAAGCAGTTGAGCGGAACCCCGGAACTGATCGACCTGCCGCTCGACCGGCCGCGTCCCGCCGCCGCCACCCACCAGGGCGGGCAGGTGCCCTTCCGGCTCCGCGCGCAGACGCACCGGGCACTGAGATCCCTCGCCCGCGCCGGCGGCAGCACGATGTTCATGACGGTGCACGCCGCTCTCACGGCGCTCCTGACCCGGGTCGGCGCGGGCACGGACATCCCGGTCGGCACGGCGGTCGCGGGCCGTGGCGACGAAGCCCTCGACGGCCTGGTCGGGTTCTTCGTCAACACCCTCGTGCTGCGCACCGACACCTCCGGCGACCCGAGCTTCCGTGAACTCCTCGAACGCGTCCGGGACGTGGACCTGGCGGCCTTCTCGCACCAGGACGTGCCGTTCGAGCGTGTGGTGGAGCTGACGAGCCCGGCCCGTTCCCTCGCCCACCACCCGCTGTTCCAGGTGATGCTCGTACAGCAGGACGACGCGGGAGAGGAACTGGACCTGCCGGGTCTCACCGGGAGTGTGTCGGACCTCGGCGCGGGGGTCGCCAAGTTCGACCTGGTCCTCTCCTTCCAGGAGAACGACGAAGGCCTCGGCGGCGAACTCGGCTTCGCCACCGACGTCTTCGACCGCACCACCGCCGAGGCGCTCGTCGACCGGCTGGTCCGGCTGCTCGAAGCGGCCGCCGACTGCCCCGACCGTCCGCTGAGCGCGCTCGGCATCCTCTCGGACGGCGAACGCCACACCTTGCTGAACACCTGGAACGACACGGACGGGGACGTCCCGGACCAGACCCTGCCGGCCCTCTTCGCCGCCCAGGCCGCCCGCACTCCCGACGCACCCGCCCTGCGCCTGGGCGGCGAGACGCTCCGCTATGCGGAACTCGACCGCCGCGCCAACCGGTTCGCACACCGGCTGCTCGCGAAGGGCGTGCGCCCCGAGTCCCGGGTGGCGCTCTACCTGGAGCGCTCCTTCGAAGCGGTCGTGGCGATCCTCGGCATCCTCAAGGCGGGTGCCCTGTACGTACCGCTGGACGTGCGCTACCCGGCCGACCGGCTGCGCACCATCCTCGAACAGGCGCAGGCCGCGCTCATCGTCACCGACCGCGACGACCTGCCGCTGCCGGCCGGGACCCGGAGGATGAGCCCGGAGGCCAGCGACGGCCCGGACCACGCACCACCGCCGACCGCCGCCCCGGGCCGCCTCGCGTACGCGATGTTCACCTCGGGCTCCACCGGCACGCCCAAGGGAGTCGCCGTCACACACCGCAACATCGCGGCGCTCGCCTTCGACCCGGCCTTCCGCGACGGCGCGCACCACCGGGTTCTGCTGCACTCGCCGCTCGCTTTCGACGCCTCGACATACGAGCTGTGGGTACCGCTCCTCGCGGGCGGCGAGGTCGTCATCGCACCGCCGGGCGACATCGACCTCGACGCGCTGAAGCAGCTGCTCGCCGGCGAGGGTCTGACCGCGGCGTTCTTCACCACCGCCCTGTTCAACCTCCTCGCGGAGGACCCCGACCGGCCCCTGTCCGCCCTCCGTGAAGTGTGGACGGGCGGCGAGACGGGCTCTCCGGCCGCGATGCGCCGAGCTGTCGACGACTGCCCCGACACGCGCGTGGTGCACGTGTACGGGCCGACGGAGTCCACCACGTTCGCCACCTGCCACCCGGTGCGCCGTCCCTACACCTACCGCACCACGCCGCCCATCGGCGGCCCCATGGGCAACACGACGGCATACGTGCTCGACGCGGCACTGCAACCCGTACCCGTAGGAGTACCCGGCGAACTCT
>NZ_JBLMKT010000032.1:0-27742 GCF_047779955.1 Streptomyces lothianensis
AGAAGCCATTCCCCACCCCGCTAAAGCGGGGCGTCCCCTGGCTAGGTCCTGATGGATGCACTGCACGGCAACAAGGTGACTCTGCGGCCCGCAGTCGCGGGCGATCTGCCGGTCTTCCGTGACGCGCTCGCCACCGACGAGGTTCGCCGCTGGTGGCACTGGGCGGATCCGGAGGGGGATCTGGCCGAGCCCGGGCATCGGCATCTGGCGATCACCGTCGGGGGCGAAGGGGGTACCCCCAGCTCGAGCGCAGCCGAGAGCTTGGGGGCCGTCGGCATGATTCAGTGGGACGAGGAGACGGATCCCGATTTCCGGTACGCCGCCATCGACATCTTCCTGCACCCCGACCACCACCGCCTCGGCCTCGGTACGGACGCGATCCGCACCCTGGCCCGCTGGCTGCTCGACGTACGCGGCCACCACCGTCTGACCATCGACCCCGCCGCCGAGAACACGGCCGCCATCGCCTGCTACGAGCAGCTCGGCTTCCGGCGCGTGGGAGTACTGCGGCAGCAGTGGTTCGACCATCAGCGCGGCGTCTGGGCCGACGGGTTGCTGCTCGATCTGCTCAAGGGGGAGCTCAGCGAGGGCGGTTGAGTCACCCTCCGCTCGGCAACGCTCGACGACGTCTTCCTGAGCCTGACCGACCAGCCGCCCACCACTACCGAGCCGTCCACCACTACCGAGCCGTCCACCGGCGCGCCGTCCGCCAACGCCCTGGCATCCGCGAAAGCCCCCACCACCACACCCCCTCTCGCCAAGGACCCCGCCGATGTCTGACGCTCTCACCGACGCCGCCGTCATGAGCGCCCGCTCCCTGCGCCTGAGCCGCCGCAACGTGGACGCCCTGATCACCGCACTCGCGCTGCCGGTGATGCTGCTCCTGGTCTTCGTCTACTTCTTCGGCGGGGCCATCGAGACCGGAACGACCACCGCGTACGTGACGTGGGTGGTCCCGGGTGTCCTCCTCCTCTGCGCGGGCTTCGGCTCCTCGAACACCGCCGTCGCCGTGGTCGAGGACCTCAGGACCGGCATCATCGACCGCTTCCGCTCCCTGGACATCGGCGGCGCCCCGATCCTTGCGGGCCACGTCGCGGCCTCCGCGGCCCGCAACCTGGTCGCCACCACCCTGGTCCTCGCCCTCGCCTTCGCCATCGGCTTCCGCCCCTCGGCCACGGCGGCCGGCTGGTTCGCGGCGCTCGCCATCCTCGCGGTCTTCGTCCTGGCCCTCTCCTGGCTGAGCGCGACAGTGGGCCTGCTGGCCAAGTCCCCAGAAGCGGCCGGCGGCTTCACCTTCTTCGTCAGCTTCCTGCCGTACCCGAGCAGCGCGTTCGTCCCCACGGACTCGATGCCGTCCTGGCTGCGCACCTTCGCGGAGCACCAGCCGATCAGCCAGGTCATCGACTCCCTGCGGGGACTGCTGCTCGGGCAGCCGGTGGGCTGGACACCCTGGGTGGCGCTGGCGTGGTGCGCGGGAATCCTGCTGGTGTCGGTGGCGGTTTCGGGGTGGCTGTTCCGTAGGCGGACGGCGTGACCCGGCGGAGACGGAAATTCGAACGGGTCACCAAACTGGTCACTGATGGAGCAATGAATCCTTCGTCCACGTCGTAGGTTCCACAAGCCACCACTAAGGTGTGCAGCACCTCAGCTGTCTCAGCTGACATCCAGGAGCCATCAGGAGCCCGAAGTGGCCGGAGAGCCCGACCCCTGCCCCGCTCCTCCACAAGGCAAGGCGCAGACTCCGTACGCGCAGCGGGCGGCCTTCGTGGAGCATGCGCGACGCCATGGGGCGATGACGCGCGGCCACCACAACCGGAACTTCAAGGCCGCTCTGACCGAGGGCATGGCGAAGCTCCTGGGGCAGCCGCCCGGAACCCATGTCATGGTGCGGACCCGACTGTCCGATGCGCTGCGCGTGGTCATCAGGACATGGTCCGACGAGGCAGCGATCCTCGACGCGGTGAAGCAGGTGCTGCCGCAGGTGCCGCAGCGTCTGGCCACGCACGAGGGGACAGCCATCCACAGTTATGTGGAAGGCGTTCCGCTCTCCGGCGTGTGCGAGAACGGCAAGCCTGTGGACAGCTTGCTGGTACGGGCGCTCACCGGCGTGCTGGCCGAGATGGCGCAGGTCCGCAAGGAATCCCTGCCGCGGCTTCCGGACTGCTGGCCGCGCACACACCGTGACAGCCGGGGCTATCTGCGCACGCTGACCCATCTGGCGGACGAGCAGATCCGCAAACCCAACTGGCGCGAATTCGGTGGTCTGTTCGCTTCCCTCGGCATCGCGGAGGACGCGCTCCAGCAGTTCGCACAGCGCATCCCGCCGATGTCACCCCGCCCCTTCAGCCTCCTGCACACCGACCTGCACCGCGACAACATCATCGTCACCTACGACGGCCGGCCGCCCCTCGTCTACGTGGACTGGGAACTGGCCTCGTGGGGCGATCCGTTGTACGACCTGGCCAATCACCTCGTACGGATGCACTATCCCGAGCACCAGCAGGGCGAGGTCGTCGAGGCCTGGGCGACCGACATGCAGCGGGTCAGGCCCGAGGCGGTGCACAACCTGTCACAGGATCTGAAGCACTACTTCGCCTTCGAGTACGCGCAGTCGGTGTTTCCCGATGTCATGCGTGCCGCGGCGTCCCTGGGCGAAACGTTGGTCCCGCGGCGGCTGGAACAGGCCACACAGCAGGTGGCCGAAGCTCTGCGGAAGGCCTCCGCGCCGCTGCGGCTGGCCGAGGTCTCGCGGACGGAGATCCGAAGGATCCTCTACCGCTGGCACACCGCACGCTTCGGCGGCAGGGGCCCGTCGGCGACCGCCAGAGGCATCACCTTCGAGCCCGACGAACGCTTCAAGCGTCCGGACTGCAGCAGAGCCATGGTCCTCGAAGCGCTGCGCGCCGAGGGCGCGGCGCCCGCCCATCGCGTGTTCAAGGGAACGGCGCATCTCAACACCGTGGTGCAGGTCCCCGGCAGGTTCAGACCCGTCGTCGTACGGCGGAAGGCGGGTGGCGGACGTCGGGAGCAGAGCTTCCTCAGCGAGCACGCGGTGCTTCGTCTCATCGAGAACTCCGAGGCCACGCGGAAGGCGGTGCTCGCACCCCGGGTGCTCGCGCTGGGCACCAGCGGCCTCGGGGACGACTTCGCGATCCACTCCTACGAGGGCCCCGAGGGTGACGGCCGTTCACCGAACCACCCTCAGCACGGCCTGCTGCCCCACGAGGCCGACAGCCTCGTCGACCAGCTCGCCGCCCTGGCGGCCGTCGAGCCCGAGGCGCTCTGGGAACTCGACCCCGCGGCCGAGGGCCTCGACTTCTACTCCTGGCTCAGCAAACAGCTGGTCCACCTGGTCGCCTCACTGCCCGCGGAGTCGAAGAAGTTCGCCCGCGCCCTGGGACTTCCCGACGAGTACCGGCTGGACGCCCTGCTGCGGCGGCACACCGTCACCCCACGCCGTTTCGCTCTGCTCCACGGAGACCTCAACCCCTGGAACCTGGTTCGGCAGGCCACCGGCGAACTGACCATCATCGACTGGGAGATGGCAGTCGTCGGCGACCCGCTGTACGACCTCGTACGGCATCTGCATCTCACTCCGGTACGTCCGGCCATCCGGGAGCGGATGTTCACCCGGTGGAGCAGGGCACTCGGCCCCGGCCACACGCAGGGGTGGCAGGCCGACGTACGGGTCTACCGGTGGATCGAACTCATCAGGTCCGCCTATATCGACCTGGACCGGATGGTGACGGGCGAGGGGCTCGACGCGCCCAATGTGCGCTACGCGGTGGACCGGTACGCCATGACGCTGGCCGATGCCACGGCCGCGCTGGGGCTGCGTCCGCGCAACCTCGCCAATCCCTACCTCGAACCGTCCCTGCCCCGGGTCGACGGGGTGTCCTCGCGCGCCGACGGTCTCGAGCCCATGGCGCCGTGATCCTTGTCCGGGCGGGTGGCCAGCAGCTCCCACAGCGATTCGAACCATGACCGCAGGCTGGCCACGAAGACCGCACCGGCCGACGTGGCGTCCACGTCGTCGGCCACATGGTGGGCCAGTGTGGAGCCGAGTCCCAACACGTCCATGATGTCGGCCGGAGTGCCGTCCAGCAGCTCGATCCTGCGCTCGATGACCTCGTAGGGACCAAGCAGCGCTTCTCGGCCGTTGAGCAGGTAGACCTTGAAGGCGGGTGCCAGCGGGACGGTGCGGATCTCGACCGATACGGATTGGACGAGTCCCTCCCTGGCAAGTTCGTCCAGGGCCCGTTTGAGGGACTGGGAGTGGTTCTCGCTGATGGCCCTCAGGCGTTCCTGCGGGCGGGGGTCCGTCGGGTTGTCCTTGCTCCGCGGATACGGGAGGTGGGTGGACGCGTCCGGGAGCAGCATGCGTACGGTCACCGAGCGCGGCGCGATCTCGCCGGACCTCACCCGCTCGGCCTGCAGCCTGACGTGGGCGTCCAGGGACTCGGAGGTGAGGGTGAAGACGTCGAGGCTGACCTCGGGGGCCTCGAAGGCGCGGGCGATCAGCGGACCGAGCGTCACCCGCCGGCTGCTTCCGTCGCGGGTGAGGGACTGGATCTGCTGCTGGGCCCTGAGCGTCTCCGGGTGCTCGCGGACCCGGGTGCCGCTCCCTCGGCGGGCCTCGATCAGGCCCTCCTTGGCCAGCATGCGCAGCACTCTCGACACGGTGTCGCGCGAGACATCGAGCTCGTCCGCCAGCTGTCGTTGCGGAGGCAGCTGCTGGCCGACCCGGTAGGTCCCCTTCCTGAGCCGGGTCCTCAGCTCGTCGGCGACCTCGTGGAA
Organism: Streptomyces lothianensis; assembly: GCF_047779955.1. Taxonomy (NCBI): domain Bacteria; kingdom Bacillati; phylum Actinomycetota; class Actinomycetes; order Kitasatosporales; family Streptomycetaceae; genus Streptomyces; species Streptomyces lothianensis. The sequence goes on from NZ_JBLMKT010000032.1 coordinate 4,798, forward strand.
CGTCTCCCCGCCACTCTCGTTCACGCCCTCAACGTACCGCCGCACAATCGGCCACAAACCACTTTCAGACAACTTGTCCGCGCAGCTGATGGCATGGACTGTCGATCACCAGTCCAGGGCACACAACTTTCATGCAAACAGTCCAGTTGGACTGAACGAAGGGAGGGCAGGCGTGATGGTGAGAGTTTCCGAGGCCATTGAAATCGCGGTGATGCTCTGGCAGTTGATCGAGCACGTGCACTTCGCCGAAGGCGGGCCGGTGATCATCACCATTGCCCTCCTCGTCGCAGCCGTGCGAACCCGCAGCTCGACGGTCGCTTATGCGGCCGCCATAGCTGCGATGGTCATCATGGTTCAGGGCTGACCCCCGCGTACGGCCGCCCGAGCCAACGGGCCGCCCGTTGACTCAGAAGCTGTTGTCGAACCCCGCTTCGGATCAGACCCCTCGGGCCCGGAGCGGGGTTCGACAACAGCTCCTCAGGTCGGACCCGCCGCCTGCCAGACCAGGTCGAGGACCGGGCCGAGGGATTCGAGTACCACGTCCGCGCCCGCCGCCTTCAGGCGGCCCTGGCGGTGTGGGTCGCGGCCGTAGCCCAGGAAGGCCACGCCCGCCGCGTGGGCGGCTTCCAGGTCCGCGGGGGTGTCGCCGATCATCAGGGCGTCCGGGGCCGGGACGCGGAGGGTGTCCAGGGCACGGTGGAGGCAGTCGGGGGCCGGCTTGAGGTGGCGGAGCTTCTGGGTGCGGCCGTGGATGCCGCCCCTGAAGCAGTGGACCAGGCGGCGCTGGGTGAGGTACTTCTCCGCGGCCAGCGGGGAGTTGTTGGTGGTGACGGCGAGGCCGACGCCCGTCGCGCTCCACGTCTGGATCAGACCGTCCACGTACGGGGTGGGGTATGCCCGGTCCGTCGCCCGGAGCTCCTCGCGGGTGAGCTCCTCCTCCAGACCCTCGACGAGGGAGCGGTCCGGGTGGGTGCGGTCGACCTCGCGGAGGAGGGCGTGCGGGTCCTCGCTCTGCCAGCCGGGCCCGATGAGGTCTGGTGCCCCGTTCTCGTCGAGCCAGTGCTTCAGGTGCCGGTTCACCTCGGCGGCGGGGTGACCCGCGAAGAGACGGCAGATCGGGCCGTCGAAGTCGAAGAGCACCGCTTTCCTGCCGGTGATCAGATTGCGGACTGCTTCGATCACTTTGGCCGCCCGTTCGGTCTGCGTCGATTCAGAAGTCACTAAGAGAGTGTCAGGTCCCCCGCGATCGTGTTCCAGAGTGCGTCGAACCAACTCTGCGACTCCTGCACGAACGACGCGTCTTTGCCCACGCCCGGTTCTGCCGCGAGGGCCCCCTCGAAGGAGAAGAGGAGGGACTTGCTGCCGAGGGTGTCGAAGAGCTCCACAGCCTGGTCGGTGCCCACGGTCTCCTCGCGCCGCGTGATCATGTAGTACGCGAAGAGCGCTTCCGAGCCGTTGAGGAGATACAGCTTCACGGGCGGTGTGAAGGGCAGGGCACGGAAGGTGACCTGCACGTCGATGCCGTGGGTGGCGCGCAGGGCGAGCAGGTTGTGGCGCAGCACGTGTCCCTGCGCGTTGCGCTGGTCGAGCCAGCGCTGGTGGACCGCCTCCGTATCGCCGTCGACCGGGATCGGGAAGGCGAGGGAGATATCGCGGCTCGGCAGGAGCAGTCGGACCTCGATCGCCTCCGGGTGGAGCGTGCCCTCGTGGACCCGGCGCAGCGGCTCGCCCAGGGCGATCATCAGCGTCTCGGCGGTCAGGCTGAGCGCGTCGATCCGTACGCGCGGCTGCTCGAAGGCGCGGACCAGCTGCGGGCCGAGGCCCACCATCGTGGGCTGCGGTCCGGTCCGCTCGGCCGGTGCGCCGTGCGGGGCGATCTGGGGTGGTGCGCCCTTGGTGATGTTCTTCAGGAGGCCGTCGTCCTGGAGCATCTTCAGGGCGAGGCGGACCGTGCCCCGTTCCACGCCGAACTCCTCGGCGAGGCGCCCCTGTGTGGGGAGCCGACTGCCGGGCCGCAGCTCGCCGCTGACGATCCGGCCGCGGAGTATCTCCGCGATCTCCTGGTGCGAGGGCTTCCTGCCGTTCACCGTCACGCTCTCCCGGGCCTGGGTCACGAAGAGAAGGTTACAACTCACCTTGAGCTGGCCGCAGTTGTTTCGACTTATCAACCAAGGGAACAAACTTGGTGAGGATAGGAGCCAACTCTTACCAAGTCGCCGACAGTTGGTAAGGCTTGGCTCATGTAGCTCCTCCCCGTCCCGAAGGAGGAACCACCATGCCAGTCATCGCCGTCCTCGGTGCACTATTCGTCCTGGGATTCGAGCGGCTCGTGGAGTGGCAGTACGGGCCCATGGGGATCGTCGGTCTGCTGCTGCTGACCATCGGTATCAAGGCGAAGAATCCCACGTGCAGCTCCCTCGGAGCCGTAGTGCTCGCCGTGATGGTCGCGGGCCCCGCTCTCTGAGCACCTCACCAGGCGGTCGGCGACAGCTCCAGTGGCGAGCTGATCGTCTCCCAGAGCGCGTTGAACCACAGGTGCGACTGCTCCACGAACGTCGTGTCGCGCAGCCCGCTCCCCTGCTGGAAGGCGAAGAGCATCGACTGCGTTCCCTGGGCGTCGTACATCTCGATGTTCTCGTGGTCGATCTGCGTGTCCCGCCGGGTGAGCGTGTAGTACGCGAAGAGCGCTTCCGAATTGTTGAGGAGGTACAGCTTCACCGGCGGCGTGAAGGGCAGGGCACGGAAGGTGACCTGCACGTCGATGCCGTGGGTGGCGCGCAGGGCGAGCAGGTTGTGGCGCAGCACCTGCCCCTGCGCATTGCGCTGGGCGAGCCACTGCCCGCGCACGGCCGAACTCTCCTCCCGGCCGGCCGCCCCGCCCTCCACGGGCACCGGGAAGGCGAGCTCGATATGGCGGCTGGGCAGCAGCACGCGGAGCTTGACGCTGGCCGGTTTCCGACCCCCCGCGTGGATATGGCGCAGCGATTCGCCGATCGCGAGGGTCAGGGACACGGAAGTCAGACAGATCGCGTCGATCTCCACCTGGGGCGCGGAGAAGGCCGCGGTGACACGGGGGCCGAGGGCGACCGTGGTCGGCATCGGCGGTGCTTCCGCGCCGGCGAAGGAGTGCATCACCTCCGCCGCATCGGCCGCGACCGTCGCAGGGCTCCCCTTGGTCGCGTTGGTCAGCAGGTGCTCGGCCTTCAGGATGGCGAGCGCCTGGCGTACGGCACCGCGCTCCACGCCGAACTCGACCGCCAACTGTGCCTGGGTCGGCATCCGCTGACCCGGCATCAGCGCGCCGGAGCGGATCCTCGCGCGCAGTTCGTCGGCCACCTCGCGGTGTGTCCTGCGGGCGCGCTCCGCGCTCCGGGGACCGCTGTGGACCTCTTCATGAGATGCATGCTGCGGGCTCACAACCAAATGGTACAACTTCTCGCCATCTTCCGGAAGTTGCGGGAAACCTGGTTATCGATCGGCATCAAGGGCACATAGACCTTGGAGAGTTGGTAACCAACTCAGGGAAGCTGGAAGCCTCCCGCACAACATGGTCATATCCCTGCCTGGTTGGTCCCCGATGGAGTGCGACCGGCCGCCAGGACTCCTCCCCGTCCTCAAGGAGGGCCCGCTATGCCGTTCATCGCCATCCTCGTCGCCGGTCTGGCGCTCGCCTTCGAGCAGGCCATCGAGTGGAAGTACGGACCGCTGGGCATCATCGCGTTCGTCGCGCTGACCGTCGGCATCAAGGCCAAGAACACCGCGTTCAGCGGCATCGGCGCGGTCATCCTCGTCATGCTGCTCACCCAGTCCGGCTGACCGGGCGGCCCCCGGCCCGCCCGGACGGGGGTTTGACAACAGCTCCTCAGAACATGTCCGGGCACCATGGGCGCCTGGACGTACGCAGCAGAGCGTCGGCCGCCGCGGCCGCACCGGGGCGCTCCTCGACCACCGTGCCGAGCGCCACGAGCCGTACGGCCGACTCGTCACCGAGCCAGAGCCGCGCCAACTCGCCGATCCCCATCGAGAGTTCCGCGCTCGATGTGGTCGGCGTGCAGCTCGCACCCTGCGGGCCGGCCTCCAGCAGGAAGCGCCCGCCGCTATATCCCCGCGGGTCGTCGATCTCCAGGACGAGGGATCCGCCGGCGCCGTACGCACGGGCCTCCATGACCCGTACGACATCGAGAATCCGCACCCACAGGAAGTCAGCCTGTGTGACGACCGAGGCGGCCCTGGGATCCGGGAAGCACAGGGGCGCCAGGGAATCCGGGGCGCGCGGGCCCGTACGGACCTTCGTGACCCAGTCGACCGAGGCCAGGTACCGCCACAGGGCCCGCTCGGCGGTGGGCGTGACCGCGTCGAGGCCGCGGACCCTCAGGGTGTTCCGCGGCTGCTTGTTGTCGCTCCACTCCTGCACCGGCTCGTACGCGACGAGGCCCTCCAGCTCGCCCCCGGGTGAGCGGTAGGCGGCGTAGTGGGGTTCCGTCCAGGGCTGGAACGGGCTCTGAGTGACGCCCGTGCTCACGCGCCACCAGCGCTCGTCTCGGTCCACCGCGCCGGGCTGCGCGGCACGCAGCCGTTCGTGCAGCCCCGGGCCGAGGCGGCGGACGTCCGCGCCGTCGACGAGGTCGATCCGCCCGCCGCACTCGGGCCCCGACCGGCGCGGGTCGAGGCCGGTACGCGGGACGTCGATCTCCCACTGGGTGGTCCAGGTCGCCGGGCCGAACCCGTACCGCCCGTAGATCGGATACTCCGCGGCAATCAGCGTGGCCACCAGGTCGCCGCGCTCCTTCGCCGCGTCAAGGTCCCTGCTCACCATGCGGCTCAGCAGACCGCGGCGGCGGTGGGTGGGCGCGACGGTGACCCCCGTGACACCGTTCGCCGCCACCGCCCGGCCGCCGACGGCGGTGAGCTGCTGCGGGATCGAACGGTACGTGGCCACGCACCGGCCGTCGTCGAAGGCGCCGAGGGTGCGGCCCAGGTCGAGAGTGGAACGGCGCTCGGCGAGCTGCTCCTCGGTGAGGGGGGTGGGGGCGCGCAGGAACCCGGTGTTCAGGGCCCTCATCCAGTCGGCGATGTCGGCGTCTTCGAGGGAGCGGATGTCGACCATGGGGTCACGGTAGGTGGGGGTGTCCAGGGGTGCATCCGGTTTTGGCTTCGCCCTGTTGCGGTCGGATTCATGCGGTCGGATTCATGCCGCCGGATTCATGCCGCCGGGGCGAGGGCCGTCGCGGGGCGGGGGGTGAGGGGCACGCCGGTGAAGGCGGGCGGAGTGGAAGCGGTGGGCCCGGTGTGGTGGTGGGTGCGGGTGAAGACCAGGAGCCTCAGGACGACGAAGCGGGCCGTGCCGGCGAGGGCCGAGGCGGAGAGGTAGACCACCTGCTCCACAAGGGCGCCCGGGTGCGTCACCGTCAGGTGCAGGAGCAGCATCGCGATGCTCGTCGCCGCGTACGCCGCGGCCGCCGAACCGGCCGACTGCACGTGCTGGCGCCGGGTCGCGCGGGTGCCGGCGGCGAAGGTGAAGCGGGCGTGCAGTTCCGTGGCGAGGAGGGTGGAGGCCACTGTGATCACGGTGTTCGCCAGGATCCAGGGGAGGCGGGTGGCGAGGGCGGCCACGGCGAGGCTGGAGAGGAGGCCTATGCCGCCTCCGCAGAGGACGAAGCGAGTGAAGGCCGCGATGGGGCCGGGGGCCTGCCCGCCTCCCTGCGGCATGTGTGTCTGCGGCTTGTGTGCCTGCGGCTTGTGTGCCTGCGGCTTGTGTGCCGTACCCATGGTGTCCACACCCCTATGACCGCGCCGATGGCTGCTTCCTGACACCGGCTCTCGGGTCCTTCGCGGGTTGGACCGCTGGGGAAGGCCGAACTCACCGATGGCGCCATCATGGCACACACATGGCGCCACTGCGAGGCATTTATGGCGCCAACGGCACCACTCATGACACCACGCAAGGGCTGAGGTTGACATACATGCAGGTCAGCCGGCGCGCAGGCGCGTACGAGGTCGACGGAATCGTACGGGTACGGAGGTGCCGTTGCCGCTCGCGCGCCCTCTGCAAGCGCCACACACAGCAACTTGGCGCCACTTCGGCGCCACCCGTGGAGCAAGGAGCGGCGCCAGGCGCCGCGACGCCGCGACGCCGCGGGAGGAACTCCAGACAGGCCCTAGGGCGGCGGAGGTCAGAAGGCCGGGGTGATGCGGCCCACCTCCGTGGGGCCGCCCATCAGCGGGGCCTTGCCGATGCGGGTGACGGCCGGGGAGTTCACGCCCATCAGGGTGAGGGCTCGGGAGAGGACCGGGCCCAGGGCCCGTATCGCGCCGTCGTCGATCTTGAAGGCGAGGGCACGGCCGTCCGGGAGGGCGACGGCCTGGACCGCCTCCGCGCCCATCTTCGAGAGGGCGCCGGGTACCTCGCGCATCAGCCAGGTGTCGGGGCGCCGCGTGCCCGCCACGTACTCGGGGTGGGCGCGCATCGCATCGGCGACGCGGCGTTCCGGGCTGCCTTCCCCGGCGAGCACGAAGTGGCGGAAGGCACGGGCCAGGCCCGTCAGGGAGAGCGCCATGAGCGGCGCACCGCAGCCGTCCGTGCCGATGGCGGCGACCCGTTCGCCCGCCGCCGTCTCGACGACCTCACGGATGAGCTGCTGCAGCGGGTGGGAGGGGTCGAGGTAGCTGTCCGTGGGCCAGCCCGCCTGGACACAGGCCGCCAGCATCGAGGTGTGCTTGCCCGAGCAGTTCATCGTGACGCGGTCGCGGGTGTGGCCCGCGGCCAGGTACGTCTCCGCCTCGGCCGGATCGAGCGGCAGGTCGGGCGGGCACTGCAGCTGCTCCTCGGACAGGCCCTGCTCGGCAAGCATCTTGCGGACCAGGTCCAGGTGGAAGGGTTCCCCGGAGTGGCTGGCCGCGGTCAGGGCGAGGCGTTCGCCGCCCAGGTCGAGGCCGGTGCGCAGGATGCCGGCGGCCTGCATGGGCTTGTTGGAGGAGCGCGGGAAGACGGGCGCCGCCACATCGCCGATGGCGTGCTCGATGCTGCCGTCGGCGGCGAGGACGACGAGGGAGCCCCGGTGATGGCCCTCGACGAAGCCGGATCGTACGACCTCGGCGAGGACCGGGGATATCGCGGCGTCGGCGGGAGCGGGGGCGGAGCTCGTGGAGGTCATCATCGGCCTTCCGGGTGGGGCGGACCCCCGCCCGTGGCACCCCCGGGGGAACGGCTACGCGCTCCGGGAACGGCTCAGGACAGCAGGTCGTCTACTTGTGCTTCTCCCTCACGGTACCTGCGGGCGATCTCGGCGCTGCAATCGTCGGCCGTGCGCTGCAGCACCTGACGGCGGCGCGAGACCTGCTGCTCGTGCCGGACCAGGCGCCCCATGGCCGCGTGCAGCTCGTCGTCCGTACGGGCGTCCAGGTCGCTCAGCTCCACCTCGGCGAGCATCTCGGCCGCGAGCCGCCGGTACTCCTCGCCGTGCGGGGTGCCGAGGGTGACGTGGCGGGCCGAGGAGCGGTGCGTGGACGGGGCGTCGGCGAGGATCTCCGAGAGCCGCTCGACCACCCCGGGGTCCGGCGGCGCGGCCTCCGGCGCACGGGTGTGCAGCCGGCGGGCGAGCTCGGCGCGCAGGATGTCGATACGGCCGTGCAGAAGCCGCCGCAGATAGCTGAGGTCGGCCTCGTCCTGCTGCGAGGTGCGGCGCACGGTGCGCAGCTCGGGCAGGCGCAGCGCTTGCAGGTCGTATTCCGGCAGGTCGGGCATGGGGCATCCGCCGCCCGCCCGGCCCGCCCCGCCCGTGGAGCCCGCGGCACCCGGAGTCCCCGCGGCCCCCGAAGCGCCCGAAGCGCCCGCACCGCTCGAAGCGCCCGCACCGCCCGCGCCACCCGTGGCGCCCGAGGGCGAGCAGGCCCCCCGCTGGGCCGGCGGGCGTGACACGGCACCGGTCTCGGCACCCGCGGTGCGGGCCGTCTGCACGGCCCCGGAAGGCTGTCCGGTACTCGATGTGCTCATGCGCTCTGTCACGTCCCCTCGGCCGGTGCGGTGCACCGTCGTGTACGCATCGTGCCACTGACGGCGCCCGGAATGTGGTCCGGTGCACTCATTCGGCCCCGGATAGGTGCATGGCATTACGCGGCGGATGGGTCGGCTGGGGGATGGCGCGGGGTGGCGTACGTACGGGGTGGTGCGGTCCGGCGGGGGCCGGTGTGGCGGAGGCCGGTGTGGCGGGGGCCGGTGTGGCGGGGAGGCATGATGTGACGCATGCGTGCTGTGGTGCAGAGGGTGGATGGGGCGAGTGTTGTCGTTCAGGGTGCGGACGGGCCGGAGACGACCGGCGAGTTCAGCGGCGAGGGCCTGTGTGTCCTGGTCGGCGTGACGCATGACGACACCGAGGAGAAGGCCGCACAGCTGGCCCGCAAGCTGTGGACGCTGCGGATGCTCGCCGACGAGAAGTCCTGCTCGGACCTCGGCGCGCCCCTCCTCGTCATCTCCCAGTTCACGCTCTACGGCGATGCCCGCAAGGGCCGCCGCCCCACCTGGAACGCGGCCGCGCCCGGCGCGGTCGCCGAGCCGCTGGTCGAGGAAGTGGTCGCTCAGCTGCGGGCGTTGGGGGCGACGGTGGGAACGGGACGGTTCGGCGCGTCGATGCGGGTCTCGCTGACGAACGACGGCCCGTTCACCGTGCTCCTCGAGATATAGCCGTACCGCCGCACACAGCCGTACCGCTACATACGCCGTACCGCGCCGTACCGCCGTACCGCCCGGAGACGGCTCAGGGCTCGACGACGACTTCCTGCGCCGCCGCCGTGGACCCCGCGAGCAGCGGCGCGTCCACCGGAGTGTTCCGCTTGACCAGCGCGAGGGCGATCGGACCCAGCTCATGGTGGCGGGCCGAGGTGGTCACGAAGCCGATCCTGCGCCCCTCCGGCCCGTCGGACGCGAGCCGGACCTCCGCGCCGTGCCCGGGCAGATGGACCTCGCTGCCGTCCAGGTGCAGGAAGACGAGGCGGCGCGGGGGCTTGCCCAGGTTCTGCACCCGGGCGACCGTCTCCTGGCCCCGGTAGCAGCCCTTCTGCAGGTGCACGGCAGAACCGATCCAGCCCAGCTCGTGCGGGATGGTGCGGTGGTCGGTCTCGAAGCCGAGCCGCGGCCGGTGCGCCTCGACCCGGAGCGCCTCGTAGGCGAGGAGGCCGACCGCGGGGCCGTTCTCGGCCACGTACGACTCGAGCGACGCGCGCGGCAGGAAGAGGTCGCGGCCGTACGGGGTCTCCCGGGCGACCACCCCGTCCGGGACCGGCGCGATGGAACCGGCGGGCAGGTGCACGACCGCGAACTCCTCGCTCCGGTCGGCGACTTCCACCCGGTAGAAGAACTTCATCGACTCCAGGTACGCGAACAGCGCCTCGCCCGTACCGGCCTCGAAGTACGCCCACGTGGTCGTGCCGTCGTCCACGAGGGAGAGGTGGTGCTCGATGTGCCCGTTCGCGGAGAGGATCAGCGCCTCGGTGGCCTGGTGCGGGGGCAGCTGCTCGACATGCTGGGTGAGCAGGAGGTGCAGCCAGGAGAGCCGGTCCTCGCCGGTGACGGTGAGGACCCCGCGGTGCGAGAGGTCGACGACCCCGCTGCCGTCCGCGAGGGCACGCTGCTCCTGGTACAGCTCGCCGTAGTGCGCGGCGACACCTTCGTCGGCGCCCTCCGCGGGGACGGCACCGGGCAGGGAGAGCAGGGGGCTGCGCTTCGGCTTCGAAAACTGCTGCATGGTCACCCAATGTACGACGGGCGGACGCGTCGTTTTATTTCCCGTCGGCGCCGTCGCCCTTACTGCTTCCCGCCGGCGGCTTCGGCCTTCGCGGTGCAGGACGCGCAGCGACCGAAGATCGCGAAGTGCTTCATATCGGTGTCGAAGCCGAACTCCGCCTTCAGCTTCGCCGTGAAGTCCGCGGCGACCGAGACATCCGCCTCGATCACGCTCGTACAGTCACGGCAGACCAGATGCAGATGGTGGTGCCGGTCCGCGAGGTGGTACGTGGGGGCGCCGTGGCCCAGGTGGGCGTGGCTGACGAGGCCGAGCTCCTCCAGGAGCTCCAGCGTGCGGTAGACCGTCGAGATGTTCACCCCGGAGGCGGTCCTGCGGACCTCCGCGAGGATGTCGTCCGGCGTGGCGTGCTCGAGGGTGTCCACCGCCTCCAGGACAAGCTGACGCTGCGGCGTCAGCCGGTAGCCGCGCTGCCTGAGGTCGCTCTTCCAGTCGGTGCTCACCACAGGGCCCAGTGTAGGCGGGGCCCTGCGGCGGGCAGCGGGGATGCTCGAAGAACCCTTCGGGCCTGGGCCTACTTGAAGAAGGCGATCCCGTCGTCCGGCATGTCCGGGAGGTTGCGCGCCATCTCGGCGACCTCCTCGGGCGTCACGACCTTCTTCAGCTGCGCCGACATGTACGGGCGGAGCGGGACCTCGGGGGTCTGCTTCTCGCCGACCCACATCAGGTCGCCCTTGACGTAGCCGTAGAGGCGCTTGCCGCCGCTGTACGGGCCGGAGGCGGCCGTGCGGGCGACGGCGTCCGTGGCCAGGTCGATCTGCGGCTTCTTGTCGGCGAGCTCGCCGTACCAGACCTCGACGACACCGTCGTCGCGGACCATCACGACCTCGACCTTGCGCTGGTCGTCGACCCGCCAGAAACCGGACTCGGTCTCCAGCGGCCTGACCTTGTTGCCCTCGGCGTCCAGGACCCAGGTCCGCGAGTGGTACTCGATGAAGTCACGTCCGTCGTGGCTGAAGGTGACCTCCTGCCCGAAGTTGCACTTCTCGGCGCCCGGGAAGTCGGAGACACCCGCGCCCGCCCAGTTCCCGAGGAGGAAGGCGAGGGGCACGAGGGAGGGGTTCAGGTCGGACGGGATCTCGATCATCAGTTGCTCTCAGTACGGGGCGTACGGGGCGTACGGGATGTACGGGCGGTCAGCGCGCGGCAGGTTCGACCGTACGGGCGGTCAGCGCTGACCCTGGTACAGCTTCTTCACGGCCAGTCCGGCGAAGGCGAGAACGCCGACGCAGACCAGGACGAGCAGGGCTGAGAAGAATGCCTCAAGCACGGGGGTGCTCCTTGTGAGCTGTGGTGTGGCAGGTACGGGCCGGGCCCCAGCTTAGTCGGCTGGGGCCCGGGGGTCGCTGTGAGGTGCTGTGAGGTGCGTCCAGGTGGATGTGACGCGGCCGGGGCCGGTCAGTTCAGGAGCTGGGTCTGCAGAACCAGCGTCTGGTGGAAGGGGATGACCTCCGCACCGCCCCGCTTGGACTGGATGACGAGACCGAGGGTGTCGCCGGAGGCGAGGAACCCGTACCTGGCATGTTCGTCATCGGACGCGTACACGTACAGCTGGGTCTTCGAGCCGTCCAGCGGCTCCCAGTGCTTGTCGTACTTGGTCTCCAGGGCCTCTTCGAGAGCCGGGCGGCGGCCTGCCGCGGGATGTGCGTCGGCGAAGGCGTCCGCGTAGCCGACCGAGGGGAAACGCACCAGGTAGATGCGCGTCTCGGTGCCGTCCGCGGCGATCCAGGAGCGGGTCACCACCTCGCGTACGCCGAACTCGCGCATCCCCTCCGCGATGGTCTGCCGCTGGTACTTGGCGAAGAGGTCGGCGAACTTCTGGTTCGCGACCACCTCGGCACCCGTGTCGCCCCTCGCGCCCTCGGGCGCGGGCAGGATCAGGTCCTTCAGGTCCGCGTGGTGGATCTCGCCGAGGTTCGCGTCGCTGAACGGGCGCGGTGCGCCCTGGGGCAGCGCGGGGAGCTCGAGGCGCGGGTACTCCCAGCGGCCGTCCGCCTGGGTCGCGAGCCCGGGTACGTCGCCGCGGTCCATGGCGGTGATGCCGTACGCGGTTCCGGCGCCGAGCCCCCCGCACACGAGCACCGCCAGGCTCCAGCGGGCGACGGCCCGCAGGACGCGGCGGTCCCTGAGCGAGGGCTTCGGCGGCGGTGGCTGCACCCAGCCGGCCGGGCCCACGGGCTCGACCGGGGTGACGCCGCCCCAAGGCGCGGGGCCGGACTGCTGGGCCGGGATGCCCGGCTGCAAGGGCGCGGGAGGCTGGGCGGGCGGCGCCGGCGGCTGGGCCGGCGGCGCGGGCGGCTGGGCCGGCGGCGCGGGAAGCTGCTGGTCGGTCATACGTACTCCCCCGGCGACTCGATGTGGTCCAGCTGGTCCTTCACGAACCACGCGACATCGTCCTTGGCCAGCTTCTTCACTCCGAACACCTCGACCTGGACGAGCAGGTCCTCCGTGTACGCGGAGCAGTAGGCGCCGTCGACCCCGTTCTTCCGCTCCGTCGGCAGCATGAAGCACTTGGCCGACTTGTGGCCGTCGATCTTCGGCCCCTTCTTGACGCCGGGCGCCTCACCGAAGTCCTCGATGTTGAAGGAGTGCATGTCCTTGATCGCACGGCGGTCCTTCATCTTGGAGATGTGGACCGTGTACACGATGTCGCCGCCGAAGGAGGCGTAGCTGCGGCCCGCGACTCCCTCGATGCCCTGCCGGTCGATCAGCTTCAGGAACCTGCGGCGGTCCTTGCCGGTCAGTCCCGTGGCAGCGGACTTCATCAGGGCCGTTGCCTCCTTGCCCGACATCTCCACATCGTTGCCGTACTCATCGCCCTCGGGGCCGAGGCGGTGGCCTCCGGGCACCGGGAGCAGCAGCTGGGAGAGCTCGGTGTCGTGGCGGCCACGGTCGATGTCACCCGCGGGGTCCTTGCCGGGCTCGGCCTGCTTGCCCCAGCGGTCGGTGGCCACGGTCGTATCGGCCTTGTCCGCCTCGGACTTGATGTGGAAGGCTGCGCCGCCGACCGCACCGAGCACCAGCAGGACGGGCAGCGCGACGGCAGCCGCCCTGCGCACACGAGCGGAGCGGGCAGGCTGCTCCGGGCCTGCGGGGCCGGAGGTGAGAGCCTCCGGGGCGCCGAGGCCGGTCTCGGGGGCCGCTGGGGTCATCTGCTCCGGTGCAGCCGAGATGATCGGCTCCGGGACCGCCGGGGTGACCGGCTCCGGGACCGCGGGGGTGACCGGCTCCGGCGCCGCCGGGGTGACCGGCTCCGGTGGGTTGTCCGGGGTCTCGCTCACAGCCGTGCCACCTGCCTCTCGCCCAGCTTGCGGATATCCGCCGCCTTGATCGGCTTCGTATCGAAAATGGTCGCGTCGACCACGATGTTCCCCCTGACGGCGATCACCTCGGCCTGGTACACGGGCAGGAATCCGGGCTCGTTGTAGACCGGATACAGGGCCCAGCCGCCCTCCGTGCTCCCCTTGACGTCCCCCTGCTTCTCGCTCTCCGCGTGGTAGTACATCCGGTCCCGGGCGAAGTCGATGGCCTCGGGGTACTCGTTCTTGCCGAACTGCACAAGGCGGACGGCGGTGAGCCGCTCGCGGTCGCGGCCCTGCGTCCACTCGGAGGACGCGATCCGGCGCACGCTGAGGCCGTTGATGAACTCGAACATGGCGCCGGGTTCCTCGAAGCCCTCGGAGTAGGCACGCACCGACATCCAGTGGTCGACCGGCAGCATCCCGCCTTCGAAGGTGGAGAAGACGGCGTCCTGCGCTCCCGACGGCTTGGGCAGCAGCAGTTTGCGCAGATCGCCGTCCGTCTTGTGCCGCTCTGCAGCGCTCCGTGCCGCCTTCGACGCCTTCGCCGGGTACGACAGATCCGCCTGCGACAGCGCGGGCAGCGGCTCCGGATCGCGGTCGGCCTGGACCGTGTACCCGTAGGCGGCGCCGCCCGCGATGCCCACCAGCGCGGCGGCGAGGACCAGCGCCGCCGTACGCCCGCGGCGCGGCTTGGGCCGGGCGGGCGCCTCGGAGGCCGTCGTCAAACCCCGCTCCGGGCCCGAGGGGTCTGGCAACAGCCCCTCAGGCGTAGGAGCGCCCTCAGGTCTGGGCGGTACTTCTTGTTCCACGGTCCCCCCACTGGACTCTTCAGAACTCCCCGGGCCCACCGGGCCCGAAGCGCCGATTCCGTATCGGCGTGCCCAGGAGACCACTGGGGGGCTCAGGGGGTTGTACGGCTGTGGATAACGGTTCGGACACCGTCTGACCTGGCCCTACGCCGTGCTCAGTTCAGAAGCTGGGCCTGCAGGGCCACCGTCTGGTGGAAGGGGACGCGCTCGGCGCCGCCCTTCTTGGACTGGACGATCAGGGCCAGGGTGTCTCCCGCGAAGTGGAACGCCACCCTGCTGTCGCCCCCGTCCCGCTCCTTGAGCACCACGGAAACCCCGGTGTCCGAAGGCCCGTGCGTCCAGTCCGTGTCGAAAGCCGTCCCGTCGATCCCTACGAGTTCGGTGTCCGTACCCGTCCGGATGACCTCGCCCTCGAAGGCCTTCACATGACCCGCCGAGGGAAAGCGGACGAGATAGATCCGGCTCTTCGTGCCGTCGGCCGCCGTCCAGGAGCGGCTCAACACCTCGCGCGCTCCGAGGTCCCGGAGCCCGTCCGCGACATCCTCCCGCACGCGCTCCACGTACAGCGCGGCGAAATCCTTCTGCTTGAGCACCTTCGTTCCCGAGTCCGCCGTGGCCCCCTCGGGTGCGGGCAGCATCAGGTCCGTCAGGGCCGCGTGGTGGAGCCCGCCCGCATTGGACTCGTTGAAGGGGCGCGGCTTGCCGGGCGGCAGCGCGGGGAGCTTGAGCTTCGGGTACTCCCAGCGGCCGTCGTCCTGTGTGGCAAGGCCCGGTACGTCGGTGCGCTCCATCGACGTGATGCGGTACGCGGCGCCGGCACCGAGTCCGCCGCACACCAGGACGGCCAGCGTCCAGCGGGCCACGGCGCGCAGCGCCCGGCGGTCCTTCAGCGAGCGCTTCGGCGGTGGCTGCAGCAGCGTCGCATCGCCTGCGGCCTCGATCTCGCCGGTCACGCCCCACTGCGGAGCGGGGCTCGGGGTTGTCTGCTGAGGGGGTGTCTGCTGAGGGGTTGTCTGCTGCTCGGTCATACGTACTCCCCCGGCGACTTGATGTGGTCGAGCTGGTCCTTGAAGAGGTCCGCCACGTCGCCCTTCTTCATCGGATGGCCGCCGAATGCACTGAACTCGATCAGGAGATCGCCCTGCTGCACGGAGCAGTACACGTCATCCACCGCCGCGCTCCGGGGCCGGTCCTTCTCCTTCTCCGCCGGGATGAAGAAGCACTTGGCCTTGGAGTGGCCCTTGATCTTGGGGCCCTTCTTGACACCGGGCAGCTCGCCGAGCAGAGAGGTGGTGAACTTGTGCACGTCGCGCAGGGCCTTGTGGTCCTTCATCTGCGCGATGACGACCTCAGCGTGCAGGGAGGGCACCGCCGTGGCGTAGGAGCGGGAAGCCACACCCTGGACGCCGAGCTTTTCGATCCGCTTGTTCCACTTCCGGCGAGCCTTGCCGGTCAGGCCCGTGCTGCTCGCCTTGAGCTGGGCGGTGGCCTCCTTGCCGGTGAGGTAGTTGTCGTTGCCGTGCTCGTCCAGGTCCGAGCCCAGCAGATAGCCCTCGGGGACCGGCATCAGCAGCTTGGTGAGGTCGTTGTCGTGGCGGCCCTTCGACACATCGCCCGCGGGGTCGGTGCCGGGCTTGGCGTCCTTGCCCCAGATCTCGGCGGTCACGCTCGTATCGGCGCCGTCCACGGACGACTTCGCCTGGTACGCGGCGCCTGAGAGGGCACCGAGGAAGAGGAGGGGCGGCAGCGCCAGGGCGGCGATCCGAGCAGCGCGCCGCCAGGCACCGGACCGCTCCGGGGCGCCGGTACCGATTTCGTCGGGGGTGCCGAACGCGTCGGAGGTACCGATCGCGTCGGAGGTACCGATCGCGTCGGAGGTACCGATCGCGTCGGAGGTGCCGATCGCGTCGGAGGTGCCGATCGCGTCGGGGCCATCCGGCTGCGGGGGAATGGGGGTCTGCTGGTTGGCCGGGGTCTCGCTCACAGTCGTCCCACCTGCTTCTCCGCCAGCGAGCGGATCTCTTTCAGCTTGATCGGCTTCGTGTCGAAGATGTGGATGTCGACCACGACGTCGCCGCGGTAGGCGATGGCGCGCGCCTCGTAGTTCGGCAGATAGCCCGGCTTCCGCTCCACCGGGTAGATGAAGGCACGCCCCTCGGCGGAACCCTTGAGGGCATGCCCTTCGCTGCCCGCCCCGCCTTCGTCGTACGGCATGTAGGCGAGCTGACCCCTGGCGTGCTCGATCGCGCCCGTTTCGGCGCCCGGCCGGAACTGGACGAGCCGCACCGCGATCGTCCGGTACTCGCCCTTGTCCCAGTCGGCGGCGGCCACCCGGCGGATTCCCCGAACGGTCAGGTCTTCGAGCATGCTGCTGGGGGACTTGTACTCCTCGAGATAGGCGCGCACCGGCATCCAGCCGTCCTGCGGCATCGCGCCGCCCTGGAAGACGGGATGGTCCGCGACCCGAGCACCCTTCGGCTTGGAGACGAGCAGGTTGCGCAGGTCCTTGTCCGTCTTGCTCATGCCCGCCGCGTCCTTCGCCTCCTTCGAGGCCTCGTCCGGGTAGGCGAGACGGCTCTGGGCGAGCGCGGGCAGCGGTGTCGGCTCGCGGTCCGCCTGGACCGTGTAGCCGTACGCCGTGCCGCCCGCGAGCCCGAGCAGGGCGGCGGCGAGGACGAGTGCGGTCGTGCGGCCCCGGCGGCGCCCGGGGCGCTCCGGTTCCGGCGCGGCCGGTTCCGGCGCGGTCGTTGATGGCTCTTCCGCCGGCGGCCGGGACTCCGGCGTCGGCGGTACTTCTGGCTCCACGGTCCCCCCACAGGATGCGTCAGGTCTTCCAGGACTCCCCGGGCCCACCGGGGCCCGAAGCGCCGATTCCGCATCGGCGTGCCCAGGAGACCGTTGGGGGACCCGGGGGGTTGTACGGCTGTGGGTAACGGTTCGGACACCGTCTGACCTGGGCCTACGCTGGAGGTATGTACGCGCGAAGGCGGCACGTCTACTTCGCCATGATGGGGCTGTGTCTGGGCCTCTTCGTATCGGCCTGGGCCCTTGTGCGGCTCTGGTCCGTCCCGGCCGCCGTCGGTATGTGCCTGGTGGCCATGGTGATTCCGCCCGCCGCCGCGGTCGTCGCCAACCGCCGTGGCCCCGAGGACCGCTGGTGGGACGATCCCTCGGGGGATCCGAAGTCCGACGAGTGGTGGGACGAGCTGGACGGGAAGCGCAAGCCGCCGCAGTAGGACGGGACGTCGGGCCGCCCCCGTGAAGCATGCGGAAGAGCCGGAGGACCGCACCCAGTTCCTGGTATGGCGTCCAACCCCCAGGGGTGCGGCCCTCCGGCCGTTTCAGCGGGCAGCCGAGCGCTGCCGGTGCCGTCGCTCAGACGGCGATGGCGACCTCCGCGAGGCCTCCGGTCTGCGCGACGACCGTGCGGTCCGCGGTGCCGCCGGGCACGAGCGCCCGTACGGTCCACGTGCCTTCGGCCGCGTAGAACCGGAACTGTCCGGTCGCCGAGGTGGGCACCTCGGCGGTGAACTCGCCGGTCGAGTCCAGGAGTCGTACGTAACCGCTGACGGGCTCGCCGTCGCGGGTCACCTGACCCTGGATGGTGGTCTCACCGGGCTTGATCGTGGCGGCGTCCGGACCGCCCACCTGTGCTCCGCACATAAGTCGCTGTCCTCCGAGGGGATTTGAGGGAAGAGGAATCGGGAAGGGAGGGCGGGTTCAGTTGGCGCCGAGCTCGATCGGCACGCCGACGAGGGAGCCGTACTCGGTCCAGGAGCCGTCGTAGTTCTTGACGTTCTCGACGCCGAGCAGCTCGTGCAGCACGAACCAGGTCAGGGCCGAGCGCTCACCGATGCGGCAGTAGGCGATCGTGTCCTTGGCGAGGTCCACCTGCTCGTCGGCGTAGAGCTTCTTCAGCTCCTCGTCGGACTTGAAGGTGCCGTCGTCGTTGGCGTTCTTGGACCACGGGATGTTGCGGGCGGACGGGACGTGGCCCGGGCGCTGCGACTGCTCCTGCGGGAGGTGCGCCGGGGCGAGCAGCTTGCCGGAGAACTCGTCGGGCGAGCGGACGTCGACCAGGTTCTGCGAGCCGATCGCGGCGACGACGTCGTCGCGGAAGGCGCGGATCGCGGTGTTCTGGGCCTTGGCCTTGTACTCGGTGGCCGGGCGCTGCGGCACCTGCGCGCCGTCGACCAGGTCGCGGGAGTCGAGCTCCCACTTCTTGCGGCCGCCGTCGAGGAGCTTCACGTTCTCGTGGCCGTAGAGCTTGAAGTACCAGTAGGCGTACGAGGCGAACCAGTTGTTGTTGCCGCCGTAGAGCACGACGAGCGTGTCGTTGGCGATGCCCTTCGCGGAGAGCAGCTTCTCGAAGCCGGCCTGGTCGACGAAGTCGCGGCGGACCGGGTCCTGGAGGTCCTTGGTCCAGTCGATCCGGATGGCGTTCTTGATGTGGTTCTTCTCGTAGGCCGAGGTGTCCTCGTCGACCTCGACGATGGCGACGTTCGGGTTGTCGAGGTTGGCCTCGACCCAGTCGGCGTCCACCAGGACGTCGTTGCGGCTCATGTGCTGTCTCCTCCGGGGCGGTTGCGGCGGGGTGCGGGTGGTGCGGGTGCGGTGCGTCTGGGTGTGCGGGGGTGCTCTGCGTGCGGGTACGGGTGGGTGGCGGCGGCCGGGTTCGGGCGGCTGCGGCCCGGGTGTGCACGGGCACGGGGTGGCCTCGAGTCGGGAGCGGCTCAAGAGACCTGGGGGAAGCGGGGGGGGAGGTGCGGTGGCCGGGGTGGCTGCCGGGGTCCGTCCGTCCGCTCAGGCGGGGCGACAGAGCATGGCGGCGACGCGGCAGAGGTCCACTGCCCGCCGCTTCGTGAAGTCCGCTGCCTGTTGCTTCATGGAGCCGATCGTAGGGACGGATCGGCCCCGATGTCACCGGGCGTCCGCATTCTGGTACGAGATCGTCCAACTGTTGAGACGAGAGGGCTGTGAGGCCGTACGCTTCGGGGCTTCGCCGCCAGTGTCGCGCCCGTCACAGCCGGGGGCTGGACGAGGGCGTCTCGCATCGCGGGATGTGGGCGATACACGACGTCCTCGGGACAGACCCCGGGTGGAGCCGTGTGCCGGGTGCCGCGGGCAGGGCAGGTTAGGGTCGGTGGGGATCGACTGAGGCGGGGGAGCCCTATGCGCGGAGTGCGAATCACACTGATCATCGCCGTGATCCTCGGCGGACTCCTCGTCGCGGCCGATCGGATCGCCGTGGGGATCGCCGAGGACAAGGCCGCGGAGAAGGTGCGGGACAGCGAGGGGCTCGCGCGGACGCCGGACGTGTCCATCGACGGCTTCCCGTTCCTGACCCAACTGCTCGGCGGCGAGTTCGACGAGGTGTCGGTCGGGATCGACGACTACGACGCCCCCGCGGACGGCGTGGCCGGCGGCACCATCCGTATCGACGCACTCGACGCCACCCTGCACGGCCTCAACTTCTCCGACGGCTACGGCTCGGCCACCGCGAAGAGCGCGGAGGGCTCCGCCCTCATCGCGTACGACGAGCTCCTGAAGGCCGCGAACGTGGAGGAGAGGCAGGTCGCGCCGGGCGTGACGGCGCAGGTCACAGGGCTTGCGCAGGGGCCGGACGGCAAGATCGAGGTCGCCATCGAGATCACGGCCCTCGGCAGGAAGCTCCCGCCGGTCAAGGTGACCAGCACGGTCACGGTCGAGGACGGCGACACCGTCTACGTACACGCCGACGCCATGCCCAAGCTGGCCGGCGTCTCGCTCGCGGAGCGCAAGGTCCGGGAGATCACGGACTTCGAGCAGAAGATCGACAGCCTGCCGGCGGGCGTCGAGCTGGAGTCGGTCCGGGCGGCGGACGAGGGCGTCGAGTTCGCGGTCACGGGCTCCCAGGTGAAGCTGGCCGGGTAGGGGGCGTCCGGCCCGGCCGGCCGGGCACCCCCGAGGACGGACGGTCAGCCGTCGACGTCTTCCGGAAGCAGGCGGAAGGCCTCGTGCCCGGTCAGGGGGCGCATCATGCGGAAGTGCTTGTCCGAGGTGAACATCACCTCCGTGTCGTACGCGGCGGCCAGGGCCACGTTCATGGCATCGACGAGGCCGACCCCCTTGCCCCCGTCGGCGTCCCTGTAGCCGTCGGCCACCGCGATGGCGGTGCTGAGGTGCGGCCCGATACCGGGGACGGCGAACTTGCGGCGCGCGGCGTTGGTCTCGATGAAGCGCGCGGCCTTCAGGGCGGCCTCCGGACTCGCCCGCCGGGCGATCATGTAGTCGAGTTCCGCCATGACCATGGGCGAGACGACCAGATGCTCGATCCTGGCGAGCGCCTCGACGTGCTCCCGGTGCCCGCTGAATGAGGGCGTGAGGAGGCGAATGAGGGCGTTGGTGTCGGCGATGGCGACCGGGTTCACAGTCCGTCCTCGCCCATGCCGTCGAGAAGGCCGTCCAGCTCCTCGTCGGTCATGTCGGGACCGAGGTCGAGCCGGGGCAGTTCGATCTCGCCGATGGGACCCGGCGGGTAGGCGGGCACGCTCTTGTGGTCCATCGGCGTGAGGCGGGCCACTTGGCGGCCGTTCTTGGTGACCGTCACGCTTTCGCCGTGCTCGGCGGCGGACAGGATCTGCGAGGCGTTCTGGTTGAACTCGCGGGCCGTGACTTCCATGTAGTACATGTTACTAGTAACGTGCGGACCTGCCATTGGTTACGCGCAACGCGGCTCGGACAACAGTGCCGGTTCCGCGTCAGGGCGCATCCGGCGGCGGCACAGGCGCCCCCGGAAGCGTCAGCACCGCGACCGTGCCGCCCCCCTCCGCCGCCCGCAGGGCCACCGTGCCGCCGCTCTCCCTGACGGTGCGCGCCACGATGGACAGGCCCAGGCCCGAGCCGGGCAGCTGACGGGCGCTCTCGGAGCGCCAGAAGCGGTCGAAGACGTGCGGGAGTTCCTCGGCGGGAATGCCCGGTCCGTGGTCGCGCACGGTGAGTGTGCCGCGGTCCAGGGCGACCTCGACGGCGCCCTGGGGCGGGCTGAACTTGACCGCGTTGTCGAGCACGTTGACCAGGGCGCGCTCCAGCGCGGCCGCGTCGGCCCGTACGTACCAGGGCGCGAGCTCCGCCGTGATCTCCAGCTCGGGGCCGCGCAGCCGGGCGCGGTCCACCGCGGTCCGCGCGATCCGGTGCAGGGCGACGACCTCGACCTTCGCGCCCTGGCTGCTGTCCGGCCGGGACAGCTCCTGCAGATCGCCGATCAGGGCGGCAAGTTCGGTCATCTGCGCCTTGACGCTGGCGAGCAGCGCCCTGCGGTCGGCGGCCGGGATGGCCCGGCCGGTCTCCTCGCTGCGGGCGAGGAGTTCGATGTTCGTACGCAGCGAGGTCAGCGGCGTACGCAGTTCGTGGCCCGCGTCGGCGATGAGCTGCGCCTGGCGCTCCTGGGAGCTGTCCAGGGCGGCGGTCATCGCGTTGAAGGAGCGCGAGAGGCGGGCGATCTCGTCGTCGCCCTCGGCGGGGATACGGACGCTGAGGTCCTCGGTGCGGGCGACGTGTTCGACGGTCGCGGTCAGGTCGTCGACGGGTTTGAGGCCGGTACGGGCGACCAGGAGCCCGGCCCCGCCCGCCCCGACGACACCGATGCCGGCGACGGCGAGGAGGATGAGCGCCAGGGTGTTGAGCGGCTGGTCGATGTCGGACAGCGGTTTGGCGATCGAGACGGCCACCCGCTGGTCCCGGTAGACGCCAGGCTGCGTGAAGACGCGCATCCTGGTGCCGTCGGTCGCGGTGACGGTGTGCAGGACGGACGAGGCCCCGCCCTCCCTGATCACGCCCAGGTCGGCCGCGGTGACCGGCAGGCTCTTCGTGCCGTCCACCCAGCAGTGGCTGCCGTCCGCGAAGACGACCTGCACGGAGGCGCTCAGATCGCTGACGAACCGTTCCGCGTTCTCCGGGGCCGCCTGCGGGCAGCCGAGCCGTCCGAAGGACTTGGTGGCCTGCTCCACGTCCGCCGAACGCAGCGAGTCGTCCAGCTGGCTCCGCAGCTCGGCGCGGACCACCAGCCAGCTCGCCGTGGCGACGGCGGCCACCGCGAACGCGACCGCCGCGGTCACGAGCAGGGCGAGGCGGGAGCGCAGCGGCAGCCGCCGCAGCCGGCCGGCCACCGAACCGCTCACTCGGCGCCGCCCGCGCGCAGCACGTACCCCACACCCCGCACCGTGTGCACGAGCCTCGGCTCGCCGCCCGCCTCCGTCTTGCGGCGCAGGTACATGACGTAGACGTCGAGGGAGTTGGAGGAGGGCTCGAAGTCGAAGCCCCAGACGGACTTGAGGATCTGTTCCCGGGTGAGCACCTGGCGCGGGTGGGCGAGGAACATCTCCAGGAGCGTGAACTCGGTACGGGTCAGCTCGACGGGGCGCGATCCCCGTACTACCTCGCGGGTCGCCAGGTTCATCCGCAGGTCCGCGAAGGACAGCACATCGTCGTCGATCCGGTCCGCCGCCTGCGCGGCCGCGTACGAGCTGCGGCGGAGCAGGGCGCGGATGCGGGCGAGGAGTTCGTCCAACTCGAAGGGCTTGACCAGGTAGTCGTCCGCGCCCGCGTCGAGACCGGTGACCCGGTCCCCCACCGTGTCGCGTGCCGTGAGCATCAGAATCGGGGTGGTGGAGCCGGAGGAGCGCAGGCGGCGCGCGGCGGTCAGGCCGTCCATCCGGGGCATCTGGATGTCGAGGACGATCAGTTCGGGTGCGAAGACGGCGGCCTTCTCCAGCGCCTCGAAGCC
The DNA here is from genome assembly GCF_047779955.1 of Streptomyces lothianensis. Lineage (NCBI taxonomy): Bacteria > Bacillati > Actinomycetota > Actinomycetes > Kitasatosporales > Streptomycetaceae > Streptomyces > Streptomyces lothianensis. The sequence goes on from NZ_JBLMKT010000032.1 coordinate 27,470, forward strand.
GTCCGCGGCGACGTCGGTGGCATAGCCCTCGAACGCGAGGCTGCGCTGCAGCGCCTCACGCACGGCGGGCTCGTCGTCGACGATCAGGATGCGCTGCGGGGGGGCTTCGGCGGGGGTCACGGGTGAGGTTCCTCGGGGGTCGGGGGTGGGTAGGGGTGGGCGCTGTCCAGCGTCGCATGGTCGGGGGTGGTGCGGGCTGCGAGTTCGTGCACGCCGTGCGGGGTGCCGCTGTGCCCACCCGTGCCGCCCTGCGGCACGACTGCCCACAGCTGG
>NZ_JBLMKT010000017.1:0-25960 GCF_047779955.1 Streptomyces lothianensis
TGCGGGCCGTGCGGACTGTGCGGGCCGTTCGGGCCGTTCGGGCTGTGCGGGCCGTTCGGGCCGTGCGGGCCGTTCGGGCCGTTCGGGCCGTGCGGACTGTGCGGGATCTGGGTGCCGTACGGCGTAGGGGTGGCGTACAGGCCCTGGGTGGCGTCCGGGGTGTACGTGCCGCCCGGGGTGGGGGTGCCGTCCGGGGAATGGCCCTCCGGAGCAAGGCCCTCCGGGGTGAGGCCGTCCGGTGCGTGGGGGCCGTGGTCGGCCCTGCGGCGGAGGTCGCAGAGGAGTTCGCGGGATTCGGCGGCGGCGCGGCGGGCGCTGCGGGCGACGAGGCCGGCCTGGTGGCGGACGGTCAGCGGGTCCATGCGGTCGGCGCCGGTGGCGAGGGCGTCGGCGGCCAGCGCCACGCCGTGCAGGGTCTTGGCGACCGAATCATGCATCTCGCGGGCGAGGCGGGCCCGTTCCTGCTCGACGGCCTCGGTGACGGCGAGGCGCGAGGTGGCCTCGCTGAGGGCCTGGGTGGCGGCGCCGAAGCGGAACATCAGGTTGCGCAGGGTCACGCCGATGATGCCGGAGGCCACGCAGAAACCGCTCAGCAGAAGGGTGCTCGCCGGGCCCGGCATGCTGTGGCGCCAGGCGGAGAAGGCGGCGGCGAGGACGAGGATCTGGGCGGCGGTGAAGAGGGCGGCGCCGCGCCAGCCGTGGAGGAGGCCGCCGAGGAGCGGGGTACAGACGGTGGCGTAGCCGAGGGGGGACTCCGGGGACGCGGTGAGGAGCAGGACCGAGGCGAAGGTCATGTCCACGGCCATCAGGGTCTTGTGCTTCAGGAGGAGGGGGCCGAGGGTCTCCCAGTCGCGGATCATCGCGTAGGAACACATGAGGCTGAGGACGACGGCCGAGCCGATGAGGATGCTGCCGAGGTTGCCTTCCGCCCTCGCCAGGGCGAAGGGGGCGCCCAGCGTGATCATGGCCAGGCGGAAGCCGACCACTTGGCGGCACAGGGCCTGGAGGGCGTTCAGCTGGATGGGGAGGCTGGGGGCGGGTGCGTCCTCGGCGGTGAACACGTCAGCCCCCGAGGATCGAGCCGAAGTCCGTGTCCGAGCCCAGGAACATGCCGCAGATGATCAGGATCAGGGTCGCCGGGACCATGAAGACCAAGGTGACCATCGTCGTCTTGGGGATGGTCTTCGCGGCGCGGCGGCGGGCGTTCTGGGCGTCGGTACGGCGCATGTCCGTGGCGATCTGGATGAGCGTCTCCGCGATGGGGGCGCCCAGCTCCTCGCCCTGCTGGAGGGCCGTGACGAACTGGGAGACCTGCTCCGAGGTGTTGCGGCGGCGGAGCTGTTCGAAGGCCTCGCGGCGAGGGACACCCATGTCCATCTGGCGGAGTGTGATGCGCAGTTCGTCGGACCACGGACCCTCGTAGCGTTCGGCGACACGGTCGAGGGCCTGGCGGAAGCCGAGGCCCGCGGAGACGACGACCGCGAGGACGTCCAGGAAGTCCGGGAGGGTGCGTTCGATCTGGTCCTTGCGGTCGCGGATCGCCTGCCAGATCAGCGCGTCGGCGGCGAAGAGGCCGAAGGCGAGGGCGAAGAGGGCGAAGAAAGGGGCGTCGTTGGCGAAGAGGGAGAGGGCGCAGACCGCGCCGAAGAGGCCGTAGACGGCGCGGCGGGCCGCGTAGCGGTCGAGCGTGAGGCCGCCCGGGTTGCCCGCCATGTCGATCTTCCGGCGTTTGGCCTCCACCTGCTTGGGGCCCATCAGACGCAGTACGGTCGGGGCGAACCGGATGCCCAGACGGTCGATCGCCGACTCCGTGGCCGAGACGCGCGAGGAGCCCGATTCCAGGGCCACCGCCAGATCGCCGGGGAGCTTGGCGTCGGCGCGGTACATCCGGATGCCGGCGAAGACGCCCGCCACGGAGAGGGCGAGCAGGGTGGCGAGGGCCAGGGCCAACATGGCGGGTCGGCTCCTTTCGGCTTCGGGAGGACGAGGAACAGGGGCGGGAACGGGAACGGGAACAGGGACGGGAGCGGGGACGGGAGCGGGGACGGGAGCGGGAGCGGGAGCGGGAGCGGGGACAGGTCTCAGACTTCGATGCGGCCCAGGCGGCGGATGACGACGAAGCCGACCGCGTACAGGCCGAGGGCGACGAGGATCAGGATCTGGCCCAGCGGAGAGCCGGTGACCTTCGCGAGGGCGCCGTCGTTCATCGCGTTCAGCATGAGCATCGCGCCCACGCCCAGGCAGGGGATCGTGAACGCGGTGGCGTTGACCTCCGAGAGCATCGTGCGGACCTCGCGCCGGGTCTCCTTGCGCTCCTCCAGGGTCTGGGTGAGATTGCGGAGCGAGCCGACGATCGTGCCGCCCGCCCGGTTGGCCAGGACGAGGGTGGTGACCAGGACGACCAGCTCGCGCGACGGCAGGCGCTCGGCCAGCTCGCCGAGGGCGTCGTCGATGCTGCGGCCGACGGCCAGCTGGTTGGAGACGATGGTCAGCTCCTCGCCCGCGGGGGCTTCGAGTTCGTCGGCCGCCATGGCGAGGGAGGTGCGCAGGGCCAGGCCCGCGTGGGTGCCGTTCGCGAGGAGGCGGGCCAGGTCGGGGAGCTGGTTGATGAAGGCCTCGATGCGCTTCTGTCGCTGCCAGTTGAGGAAGGTGTTCGCGGACCAGAGGCCCACGAGACCGGCGATCGGGCCGAAGAACGGGGCCAGGACGCTCGCCGCTACGAGCCAGAGCGCGGCGACCGTGACCAGCATGTAGACGAAGAACTCGCCCGGGGTCAGGTCCAGGCCCGTCGCGGCGAGCTTGCGCTGGATACGGCGGCCCGTGCTCGTACGCCTGAGACGCTGGTCCACGCCCGTGAAGCGGCGCCTGCGGCCCACCGGGACGTCGGTGGTCTGCGCGAGGCGGTCGATCAGGGCCCGGCGCTGGGCCTTGCCCGAGGCGTAGGTGTGCAGGCCCGCGGTGGCGAGGGCGCCGCACAGGAGGGTGCCGCCCAGGGCGAGGAGTACGGGACTGTTCATCGCGGTCGGCCTGTGGTTTCTGTCGTGGGCGGGTGGGGACCTGTGGGCGGGTGGGGGCTCGCGTCCGGGGGCGGCCAGGCGGTCGCCGCGCCCTGCGGGGGGTGGGGGGTGGCGTCCTGCGGCAGGTGGGGCGTGGGTTCTGCCGGCAGGTGGGGCGTGGGTTCTGTCGGCAGGTGCGGTGTCGTGTCCGTGATGCCGAAGGCCGCGGGGATCGGTTCGTTCGCGAGGTGGAGGCGTTCGGCGATGCGGCGGGGCAGCGGGAGGTGCTCGTACACGCCGTGCACGATGCGGTCCGCGCCCATGGGGCGGGCGGCGAAACGGCTCACCGGGGTGATCTCGAAGTCGTCGCGGCCGTGCGAGACGAGCAGGGCGATCTCGGTGATCCTGCGGGAGCCGTCCGCGAAGCGGGTCAGCTGGACGAGGACGTCGACGGCCGAGTTGATCTGGTCCTTGAGCGCCTCGAAGGGGACCTCGACGCTCGACATCGACGCGAGGGTCTGCAGCCGCATCAGCGCGTCCTCGGCGCTGTTGGCGTGGACGGTGGCGAGCGAACCGTCGTGGCCCGTCGACATCGCCTGCAGCATGTCGAGGGTCTCGCCGCCGCGGACCTCGCCGACGATGATCCGGTCCGGGCGCATCCGCAGGCTGTTGCGGACCAGGTCGCGGATGGTGATCCGGCCCTTGCCCTCCACGTTGGGCGGGCGGGATTCCAGGCTGATGACATGGGCCTGCTGGAGGCGGAGTTCGGCCGAGTCCTCGATGGTGATGATGCGTTCGTGCTCGGGGATCAGGGCGGAGAGGGCGTTGAGGAGGGTCGTCTTGCCGGTGCCCGTACCGCCGGAGACGATCACGTTGAAACGGGCCCGTACGAAGCTGCTGAGCAGCATCAGCATGTGCTCGTCGAGGCTTCCCATGCGGATGAGTTCGTTGAGCTTGTACGCGCGGGGGAAGCGGCGGATCGTGAGGGTGGGGCCCGTGAGGCTCAGCGGGGGGATGATGACGTTGACGCGCTCGCCGGAGGGGAGGCGGGCGTCGACCATGGGGGTCGACTCGTCGACGCGGCGGTTCACGGTGCTGACGATGCGTTCGATCGTCTGCATGAGCTGGTCGGTGCTGGCGAAGCGGAGCGGGAGCTGCTCCACGCGGCCCGCGCGCTCCACGAAGACGGCGTCCGGGCCGTTCACCATGATCTCGGTGATGCTGGCGTCTTCGAGCAGCGGTTCGAGGACGCCGAGTCCCAGGGCCTCGTCCACGACCCTGCGGATCAGCTGGGAGCGCTGGGTCGTGGACAGGACCGGTCCCTCGCGGCTGATGATGTGGCCGAGGACGCGCTCCAGGCGGGCGCGGCGGTCCGCGGCGGCGAGGGCCGACATCTCGGCGAGGTCGATCTCCTCCAGGAGCTTGGCGCGGTAGACGGCCACGGTGTGGTCGTCCTCGCGGGTGGTCGGCTTGCCCTCGGGGGTGGTGAGGCGGGCTCTGAGGCTCATCGGTGCATCACGCTCCTCTTCCCCCTCCTCAGTCGTCCGCGCTCACGGGCATGGTGACCTCGCGGGTGGCGGTCCAGCCCATGTCGGCGAAGGGGACGAGGTCGGGGATGTGGACGGTGACCTGGGCGGTGACGGTGCCGTCGCCTTCGGTGCGGGTGACGTCGGAGGTGAGCCAGCCGCTCATGGCCCGGCGGCCGGCGGTCTGGGCGCTCTCGTCCAGGGAGGCGGCACGGGCGGCTGCCCGCGCGCCCGTGCCGGCCTGGCTGGCCGAGTAGCCGACGAGGCCGAGTTGGATGCAGGCGAGGCCGACAAGGAGAAGGGTGGGCAGGAAGCCGGTGAATTCGAGGATGACGGCACCCCGGTCGCTCTTGAGGGCGCGCGGGCCCGGAGCGGGGTTTGACAACAGCTTCTGACGGCTCATCCCTCGTTCACCGCCCCTCCCTCGCCCGAGACGGTCCAGCCCGCGTCGAAGCCCGGGAAGAACAGGGGGACCTCGGAGGTGATCCTCGCCTTGTACATGTCGCCCTCCGGGGTGCAGGTGGCGGTGAAGCCGGCGCGCCAGGCCGAGGGGAGGCGGGCGCGGGCGGCCGACTCGCAGGCCGCCGCCGGGTCCTCGCCGCGCACGGCCGCCACCGCTCCCGCCCGCGCGCCCTCGTCCGCCGCGTTGCCCGCCAACGAGTACGTGTAGCCGTACAGCACGCACTGCCAGAGGATGGCGATCACCGCGAGGATCAGCGGGGCCATGCCCGCGAACTCGACGGTGACCGAGCCCTCGTCCTCGGCGAGGCGCTCCCTGCGGCGGCGCAGGCGGAGTGAGCCGCGGTCGCCGGTGAAGCGGGAGGACTTCGCGGGGAGGTTGCTGCGGGGCTCGATGAGCTGGAGTTCGCCGGCCAGCGCCCACAGGGCCTGTTTGACGGTGCTGCGGCTGTCCAGGTCCTGCATGCGGCCCGCGTCCACGGCGGACTGGAGTTCCTTGTAGGAGGAGGGGATGGTCGTGGCGGCCACCCGGGTGGCGGTGATACGGGAGATCAGGGACGGCTGGATCTCCGTGCCGCGGGTGTGGCGGTTCACCACCAGAACCGCTTCCTCCGCCTTGCGGATCTGGAGCCTGTCCCACATGCGGACCATGCGTTTGGCCGCACGGACGGCCACCACGTCCGGGGTGACCAACAGGACTGCCTGGTCGGCCATTTCGATGGCCGCGGCGTTCGCGCTGCTCATCTGCGTACCGCAGTCGATCACCACGACCTCGTAGCGGTTGCGGAGGGCGGAGACGGCCTGGCGGGCGACACGGTCCGTCACGTCCTCGCCGCGTTCGCCCTCCGCGGGGGCGAGGAGGAGACCGAGGCCGGTGGGGTGGGTGAAGACGGCGTCCTGGAGGACGCGGGGGTTGATGTCCGCGATGGCGGCCAGGTCGACGATGGAGCGGCGGAACTGGACGTCCAGGTAGGAGGCGACATCGCCGGACTGGAGGTCCAGATCGAGCAGGGCCACGGTGCGGCCCGAGGCGCGGGCGGCGAGGGCGAGCTGGACGGCGGTGAGGGTGGTGCCGACGCCGCCCTTCGCCCCGGAGACGGTGACGACCGTGCCGCCGGGTCCGGCGTGGGCTTCCGCGCCCTGGACGAGGTGCGGGCGTACGCCCCGGGACCAGGCCGCGGCGGTCTGGACGCGGGCCGCGAGCTCCTCGTAGCCGAGGGGCAGGCCGGCCAGTCCGCGCGCGCCCGCGTCCATCGCGGCGGAGAACAGGCCGGGGCTCGGGTCCTGGGTGATGAGGACGACGCCCACGACCGGGAAGCGCATGGCCACTTCCCGTATCAGCTCCAGGGCGGGGACGGGGCCGATGCGTTCGTGGACGAGGACGACCTCGGGGAGTTCGTCGAGGGACTCCCCCGCCAGGCGGGCGAGCGTGTCGAGGAGGGCCGTCGAATCGGGGACCGGGAGGGCCGGTTCGGCGTCCGGGAGCTGGCTCAGGAGGGTGGTGAGCGCGCGGGCGGAGTCCGCGTCGCCGACCGCCGGCAGGATACGGGTCGTCACGAAGCCCCCTGCTTGTCCTCGTCGAGGGTGTAGCTGCGGTCATCGGGTGAGATCGTGGCCGTGGAGCCCTGGGCGACCAGGGCGAGCCGCACGTTGGTGGCGAAGGATTCGGCGTAGGCGAGGCGCTGTGCGTCGAGGGTGCCGAGCGCGAAGGTGATCGGGACGGCCTCGCCGGCGCGGCTGCGGCGGTCGTCCTCGCGGGGGTCGAGGGGGGTCAGTTTGCCGACGTCGAGGACGCGGGCGTTCGCGACGATGATCTTCGACTGGTTCCTGCCCCCGTTCCCCGCGTCCCCCTTGCCCGAATCGGCCTTGAAGGTGGCGAAGATGTTGACCGTCGAGCCCGGGGTGATCTTTCCGGCGACCCCGGTCGCCGCGTCGATCATGATGGCGATCTCCTGTTCGCCTTCCTTCAGTTCGGGGCGGTCCACGATCATGTCCGACTGGAGGAGGGAGCCTTCGCGGAGCTTGGTGACCGCGATCTTTCCCTTGACCTCGCCCAGGTCGGTGACGGCGTTCGCCGAGAGCCAGCGCTTCGGGACGGAGATCCTCTCGAACTGGCTCTCTTCCAGGGTCCGGTACGGGGCGATGTCGGTCTTCAGGCGGTACGCGGTGACCTCGGGGCCCACCTTCGAGTTGACGTCGCGGATCACCGAGAGCACCCCCGCGAAGGCGCCGAGGGCGCACAGGACCGACAGGGCTATCAGGATCACACCGCGGCGCTGACGGGAGTTCATGGGCCGGACTACCTCGTTGTTCCGTCGGGGTGGTGGACAGGGCCGCCTATGGCCTTGCGGTGGCGGGCGGGGGCGAGGGCGGCCCCGCGCGGGTCGGCGGGGGTTGCCGCGCGGAGGTCGGCGGGGGCGGTCCCGCGCGGGTCGGCGGGACCTGTCCCGCGAGGGTCGGCGGGGGCGAGGGCGGGTGCCGCCGCCCGGTGCCGATGGGCGGGGGCCAGGGCGGCCTGGCCGGGCGGGGCGGTGCGGGCCCGGTCCTCGTACGGGAGCAGCGGGGCGGAACAGAAGGCGCAGAGGTCGCCGATGAGTTCGAGCCCGCACCAGTGGCAGTCCTCGCGCCTCACGGAGGAGACGAGCTGGTAGAGGACGGAGATGTCGGGGATGGCGGCGGCGAATTCGGAGAGCCTGCCGGTGGCCCACCAGCGCGCCGACTCGGCGGGCAGTACGGCTTCGGCGACCGACCGGACCTGCCAGGCGGGGGCCAGGGTGTCCGTGATCCAGTCGGTGGGCAGATGCCCCTTGGCGAAGTGGAGGCGGGTGGCGAAGCCGGGGCCTTCGAGCCCGGCGCCCTGGCCCGCGCCGCCCAGGCGGATCAACTGCGGCTTGGGGCCCGCGAGTACGGCGAACTGGGAGCCGGGCACCCAGGACTTGGCGTGCTGGGTGAGGCTGACCGGGACCCGGTCGAGCTTGGTGACCGAGCCGAGGACGGCGCCCGCGTAGATGTAGTGGGAGAGCAGCCGGGCGGCGGAGGCGAGGACGCCCGGGCTGAAGTCGCAGAGCGAGAGCTGGCGCAGCTGGAGGGCGAGCACGGCGAGGCCGAGCGGAGGCAGGTCCACGTCGAGCAGGGCGATGCGGTCGGATTCGAGCAGGGCGCGGACCGCGTGCAGGCGGTGGGCAGCGCGGTGCGGGCGTGAGGCCGGGGCGAGGACGATGACGTAGCCGTGCTGTTCGAGCAGGGTGTGCACATCGGCGAGCGAGGCCTCCAGGGGGCGTGAGCCGCGGTCGGGAGGCACCTGGAGCACGGCGGCGGGCGGCGTGTGCCGGTCGGGGGGCGGGAGGATCAGATCGGGAGCGGTCACCGCTATGGCCGTCGGCACGCTGAGACCCCCCCGATCACTTCCGACCACTTATGGCCTGCCTGCATCAGCACCATATCCACGGGATGGCCGGCTCAACACCTGATCGGCGTAACTCCTGGTGCCTTCTTGATCGACGGGGAGTGAGGGTGACTGGTGGCACCCCCTTCGGGCAGTCAAGTCCGGCCTTCGCAAAGGGAGTTGCCGCTTCCAGAGGTCTTGACAACCTGATTGGTCTGGACCAGATTGCGCGGCATCCCCCCATCCACAGGAGGCACGCAGTGGGCCGTACAAGACGGATACCGCAGATTCTGCTGGCCGCGCTGGCCGGCGGTGCGCTGACGGTCGGCGGGCTCGCCGCCACCGCACAGGCCGCCGATGTGAACGTGGCGAAGAACCCCGGCTTCGAGAACGGGCTCACCGACTGGACCTGCACCGCGGGCGCCGCCGTCTCCTCCCCCGTGCACGGCGGCGCCTCCGCGCTCAAGGCGACACCGGCCGGCATGGACCACGCCAAGTGCAGCCAGACGGTGGCCGTACAGCCCGATTCCACCTACGAGCTGAGCGCCTGGGTGCAGGGCGGCTACACCTACCTCGGCGCCTCCGGCACGGGCACGACCGACGTGTCCACATGGACGCCCGACTCGGCCGGCTGGAAACAGCTGAAGACGTCGTTCGCGACCGGACCCTCGACGACCTCCGTGACCGTGTACACACACGGCTGGTACGGGCAGCAGCCCTACCTCGTCGACGACTTCTCGGTCCTCGGACCCGACGGAGGCGACGGCGGCGGGGGCGGCGAGGACCCGGCGGTGCCCGAGGCGCCCACCGGGCTCGCGGTCGCCGGAACCACCTCGTCGTCCGTCTCGCTCTCCTGGAGCGCGGTGCCCGAGGCGACCGGCTACAACGTGTACCGGGACGGCACGAAGGTCGAATCCGTGAGCGGGACTTCGGCCACAGTCGGCGGACTGGCCGCGGACACCTCGTACAGCTTCCAGGTGAGCGCCACGAACACGGCGGGCGAATCGCCCCGTACGGCAGCGGTGAACGGACGGACCGCGCCCGGCGACGGGGGCGGCGGAGGCGGCGGTGACGTGCCCGCGCACGCGGTGACCGGGTACTGGCACAACTTCGACAACGGCGCCGCCATACAGCGCATCTCGGATGTCCAGGACCAGTACGACATCATCGCCGTCGCCTTCGCGGACGCCACGAGCACCCCGGGCGCGGTGGACTTCACGCTCGACTCGGCCGGGCTCGGCGGCTACACCGAGGCGCAGTTCAAGGCGGATGTCGCGGCCAAGCAGGCGGCCGGCAAGTCCGTGATCATCTCGGTGGGCGGCGAGAAGGGCACGGTCGCGGTCAACTCCGCGACGTCGGCGGCGAACTTCGCCGACTCCGTGCACGCGCTGATGCAGGAATACGGCTTCGACGGCGTCGACATCGACCTGGAGAACGGCCTCAACTCCACCTACATGACCCAGGCACTGCGCTCGCTCGCGGAGAAGGCGCCCGGGCTCGTCATCACGATGGCGCCGCAGACCATCGACATGCAGTCGCCGTCGAACGAGTACTTCAAGACGGCGCTGAACATCAAGGACATCCTGACCGTCGTGAACATGCAGTACTACAACAGCGGCACGATGCTCGGCTGCGACGGAAAGGTCTACGCACAGGGCACGGTCGACTTCCTCACCGCGCTCGCCTGCATCCAGCTGGAGGGCGGCCTCGACCCGTCCCAGGTCGGCCTCGGCCTCCCGGCCTCCACACGCGCGGCGGGCGGGGGCTATGTGAACCCGTCGGTGGTGCGTGACGCGCTCGACTGCCTGGCCCGCGGCACCAACTGCGGTTCGTTCACGCCACCGCGCACGTACCCGTCGATCCGGGGCGCGATGACGTGGTCGACGAACTGGGATGCCACGGCCGGGAATTCCTGGTCGGACGGGGTGGGGCCGCACGTGCACAACCTGCCGTAGCGGCTGCCCCGGGCTACGGACCCGGGTGTACGGCGGATGGCCGACGGCCGCCGTACACCCGCCGCTACTCTCTGGTGCGGCCGTACCGGGGCGCGGTCGTGCCCCGCGGCTGACTGAACTTCCTACTGGACCAGTTCGATGTGCGGGTGATCCGAGGACACCGGGCAGACGTGGAGCTGCAGGCATCCCCCGGCGATGTCGACGCGGGTGTAGCTCCCCGGCAGGATGCCGGGGGGAAGCGGATCACGGGCCTGGTCGCCCACGGGTACCCAGCTCTGGTTGTCGCCGTCCCATTCGGTGGAGGCGATGGTCAGCAGGGGTTCCATCTCGGTGCCGCAGACGGAGCAGACGCGCGGCACGGGGTCGGTGAGGCCCCAGCGGGACCAGCCACCGGACTTCCAGCCGGGGGCGGTGGACAGGTTGCTCGTGTAGTACGACTGCGGGGCCGTGGCATAGGAGCTGTCCACCGTGCTTCCGGCGGCCTGCCACCTGCTCCAGTCCGCCAGCTGCTCCTGCAGCTCCTTGCTCAGCTCCATGAAGGCGGGGTACTCGGTGACCTCCTCCGGAGCCAGCAGGCACGGCTGCGGCAGGTAGCCGGAGAATTCGACCGCGGGCGGTTCGGGCGGTGTGCCGAGGAGGTCGGTGACCGTGGCGGCCGTCCGCCAGACCAGCGCGGTCCCGGGGTGGTACTTCTCCTCGTCCGGGTGGTCGAAGGGGCACCACAGCACCTGCAGCAAATCGGCCTGTTCCCGGCCGGGCGGGCGCAGCAGAGGGACGTCGCGTGCGTACAGCTGGGCCACCGGCAGCAAGGGGATCGGGCCGCCGGGCCACGGCTGGTCGGCGCCGACGATGTCGTCGAGGGGCCATTCCTCGTCCTCCTCCGCGTCCTCGTCCGCGTCGGAGTCGCGCTGCGGCCCGCTCGTCGGGATGCCCCGGTCCTCCCGCACGCCGTCCAGGGGGTTGGACGCGAGGACCTGATCCCACGTGTGCGGGAAGGGGCAGTGCGGCCACGGTTCGTCGGCGGGCCACAGGAGCGGCCCGCCGACGGAACTGTCGTGCGGAGACGGCGACCCGGGCCGCGGGTGCAGCCGGGTCGCCGTGCGTGCCAGCGGGGCCAGCCGAGGGAAGAGTGCGGTGACGTCGAGCGGCCGCGGTGGAGTGGTACGACTCATGCCGGCTCCTGTGGCGCCAGGGGTGTCCGGCCGATCAGGCCGGACACCCCGATCGGTCGGGTTCAGTTTCCGAGGTTGTACTTCCCGGTATTGCCCTTGGTGTTGGGGATGTAGACCTCGGGGAACAGCGGCTGCGACGTGCCGTCCGCCCGCTGGACTGTAGCGCTCATGGTCACGCCCTGCGGAATCGTGCTGGTGGCGTCCTTGTAGTCGGGGACGACCACGTAGAGGATCGCGTCGTTCGGTCCGAACGCGTCGTTCCCCACCGCCGTCTGTGCCGCACTCTCGTAGGTGCGCATGCTGGGTGTTCCGGTGTTCATGCCCACCTGCCAGCAGGGGACGAGATTGTCCGGGCCGCCGTCGCCGGGCCTGCCCTTTCCGCCGACTTTGTTGGCGATCAGATGGCAGCGGGCGATCACGCTGGAGGTGTAGGGAGTCGTGGCACGATAGATCCTCGCGTCCTCCAAGCCGGTGATGTCCCCCTCCGCATCCGTTCCCTTGACGATGTTCTTCCCGATGCACGCCGTGGCCGTGCTCGCCCGGGTGCCCGATGGGCCGGGGGGGGTGGTGGTCTTGTTGACGTGATCGACCTTCTCGGTGGTGTTCAGGTACCACCCGTTGCCGGACTTCATGGACCCGGCCGGAAGGTTGTCCAGGCAGGCGGCCTGGGGCTCCGGGGTCGCGGCGGCGATCCGCACCTCGAACTCCTCGGCCTCCACCACGCGCTGGCTCTTGAAGCCCTCGGTGAGCTGCGTGTCGGCGCCGTCAACGGAGGCGCGGGGGGCGTGCACCTGTGCGCAGGGACGGCTGGTGTCCTCGCCGTTCAGCTTGTAGATGTCCCAGCCGCCGCTGCTGTAGTTGGGGACCAGCTCGGCGCACTGGGCGCCGTCGATGCCGCCTTCATGGGTGGCCGAGAAGGGGAACGCGCCGCAGCTGTCGTCCGCGACGAGGTCGGTCCGGGGCCCGAAGCCGCCGCAGGTGCGGCTCGTGCGGTCGGCGATGCCGCTCTTCGCGCGGGTCAGCGGCTTGTCACGGCCCCAGCCGTCGGCGAGGTTCTCCTGGGCCCACAGGTAGCCGGCCGCGGCGTTGCCCGAGCTCGTCGTCGCGCCGAGCTTCACGACCGGCGTGACGGAGGGCACGACACACCCGCGCTTGTCGGTATGCGTGGTGCTGGCCGTGTCCCGTACGTCGTCGTCGCAGCGGATCTGCTCCGGGTTGCTCCAGGAGGCGCTCGGGTCGGTGATCACGGCGCCGGGAGCGGTCACGTACAGCTTGTACGAGGTCGTGAACTCGAGCTTCGCGCCAGGGCCGGGCTTGGACTCGTAGGTCACGAAGCCGTTCACGGACTCGCCCTTGACCAGCTGTCCTCCCCACCAAGGGGAGTTCTTGGAGGCCTTGCAGCCCGTCGTGCACGCGGACCTGAACTTCGCGGTCAGGGACGTGACGGCCCCGGTCGCGCCGGTCATGGTGACCGTGACGTACTCGTTCCACTTCGGGTTCGTGATGGCGGCCGGCAGCATGGCGCTCTGCGCGACGCTGAGTGTGCCGGTGCCGATCTGCTTGCCGTTGCCGTCCCTGAGCACGTAGAGCACGGTCAGGCCGCTCACGCAGTACTGGAAGCGGCTGAACTGCCATGTGCCGGGGGTCGTGATCGTGCAGGAGGCGTCGTCAGCGGTGGCGGTGGCGGTGGCGGCCGTGGTGGCCGAGGCCGTCGGCTGCGCGGTGGCGGCTGTGGTCCGTCCGGCCGGCTCCGTCTGCTTGGCCCGCCCCGCCTGCTCGCCCCGTCGCCCGTTCGGTGTCACCGGCGAAGGGGTGACGGTGACGCAGGCCTCCACCGCACCCGCCCGCCGCTCGCGCGAACCGGGGCGGGTGGGCTCGCAGCTCTCCCCGGATGCGGCCGGCAGGGACCGGCTCAGGGTGGGGGCGGGGACGTCCTTCAGGTCGGCCAGGTCGATCCGGCCCACCTTGCGCCCGGGCTGCTCCTGCGCCTGCGGGGTCTCCGGCTGTGCCGGGGTGGCCATCGCCGTCGTGGAGGCGCCGAGCGCCATGACGGCCAGGAGGGAGAGGAGCACGCGCCGGGCGCGCGGTATTCGCGTCGAGCGGGAGCTGGACGGCGAGCGGGGTATTCGAGACGTCGGTCTCATCGTGAGGTGATTTTCCTTTCGGGTACGACGTGCCGGCCGGCGCCGCCTGGCGCCGGCCGGCACGTCCGGCACGTCCGGATGCTCGGCGGTCAGGCGCCGAGCACCCACTCCACGGCGTCGGAGAGGCCCTCCTTGGCCTCGTTGGCGAGCTTGGTGACCGCCGGCTTCGCCCTGCTGACGAGCGGCTTCACGAGCGGCTTCACGAGGCTGCCGCGGCCGGCGGTGACAAGGTTCAGGGCGCTCGTCCCCAGGGAGCTGAAGAACTCCCCGCTGGTGAACCCGTACTCGATGCCGGTGAAGAGCGTGCTCAGGCCACCGGCGATCACGGACACACCGGCGAAGACCGCAGCGGCGACACCCAGCGGCGGGAAGACCAGAGCGGCGACACCCAGACCGGCGGCGATGTAACCCGTGGCGGTGCTGACCGTGTCCAAGGCGTCGGCCCACCAGCCGGCGTCCGACCACCAGTCCTCGTTCTCGGAACCGCTGCCGTTCGGGTTCACCTGGTCGTTCTGCTCGCTGTCGGCCGGGTTCGACCCCTGCTCCCGCTCCCGCCGCGCCTTCTCCTCAGCCTCACGGGCGGCCTGCTCGGCCTCGGCCTGGCGCTTCTGGACCACGATGCGGCGTGCGTCGCTGGCCGCCGCGGCCGCGGCTTGTGCGTCCGCGCCCGCCGCCAGCGAGGCCTGGCGGGCCTTGGCGGCGGAGGCCTGGGCGTTGTACGAGGACTGCTGCGCCGAACGGGCCGCGTCGATGGCCTTGTTCGCGGAGTAGTTCGCCGAACGGGACGCGCTGCGCGCGGTCGCCGCCGCCGACGCGGCCTGGTTCGCCGAGGCCCGTGCGTCGGCCGCGGACTTGTCCGCCGCGGCGGCGTTCGCCCTCGCCTTGTCGGCTTGCACGTCCGCCGTCTCGGCCGCCTCGATGGCCTTGTCTGCCCACTCCTGTGCCTGTTCCCCGGCGTTGCGGGCCTTCGCCGCAGCCTCGGACGCCAGGGCCGCGTCCTGCTGCGCCTTGTACGCGATCTTGGCGGCGGCGGCGATCGCGCCGCGGACCGCCGCGATGTGGGTGGCGGAATCGTGGTCGAGCTGTGCCGACTTGAACTGCGTCCGCTGGACGAAGGTGCGGCGCATCCACGTCGGGCCCTCCAGGGCCACCTGTGCGTGCGCCTTGACGTACGCGCCCCCGTTGGCCATCGCCGTCGTGGTGGCGACCGCGTCGTCCTCCCGCATCGCCTCGGGGTACGCGCGCTCGAAGAAGTGCTTGTACCCCTGCGGGGTGTTGACGTTCAGCGCGTTGTTGGCGGCTTCGAGGACCGCCTTGCCCGGCTTGTCGTTGATGATGCGGAGAACCTGGATCTGGTGGTCCTCCTTCGAGGCCCGGATCAGCCCCGAGGTGAGGAAGTCACCGATCGCCGCGGAGTCGGCGCTGGCCAGCGCCGCGTGGGCCGCCTTCGCGATGGCCGGGCTGGATATCTGGGCAAGGTAGAGGACGGTCTCCTCGTCGTCCTGGTGCTGGGCGAGGGCCCGGTCGAGGTCGATCCAGGAGTACACGTCGTAGTCGCTCCCGGCCAGCGCGAACCGGGCGGCCTCCCGCGTCCACGCTCCCTTTGCCTCAAGGAGGCCGACGGCGGCCTTGCGTCCCAGAGTGGCGGCGAGCGCCAGATCACCGGTCTCGAACAGGGCCTTCTCCGCCGACGCGATCAGATCCTTGACGGCCTGCTCGGTCTGCTCCTCCTGCTTGCGCTTGTCCGCAAGCTCGGCCTCCTCCTCGGCTTCGATCTCGGAGAGCCGGCGGGCCTCGTCCATGCCCTGCAGCCGGTCCTCGTCCAAGCGAGCCAGCTCCGCCTGGCGGGCGGCCTGTTCCACCGCGGTGGCATCCTGCACGGCCTTGGTCGCGGTGTCCGCCGCCTCCTTTGCCTTGGCCGCGTGGGCGGTGGACTTGTTGGCGTAGTCGATGGCCTTGCCGGCGTACTTCACGGCCTCGTCGGCGGCGTCGGCCGCGTTCTCCGCGTGCTGGGCGGCCGAGTTCGCGGCGTCGCGTGCCGTACGCGCCGCGGAGGCCGCGGCGCTGGCGAGGGCCTGGGCGGTGGAGGCGGCGTTGGTGGCGCGGTTGGCCGCGGAGGAAGCGATCGCGGCCTGCCGCTTGGCCTCGGCGGCCTCGGCGTCGGCGGCACCCGCGGCCGTCGCGGCCTGCGCGGCGGCCGTGGCGGCCGCGGCGGAGTTGCGGGCGGCGGAGGCGGCGGAGCTGCCGGCGTTCGCGGCCTGCGTGGTGGCGGTCGCGGCGTAGTCGGCGGCCCTGGCCGCGGACCGGGCCTTGTCGGCCCCGTTGCGGGCGGCCTCGGCCGCGTCCTTGGCCGCCGCGGTGTTGGCGGCGTCCCTGGAGGCGGCGATGGCGGCGTTGTAGGCGCGCGAGGCAGCCGATCCGGCCGTCGCCGCCGCCTGGGAGGCGGCCGTGGCGGCCCAGGAGGCACGGCGGGACGCGGTCACGGCGGCCTTGGAGGCGGCGATGGCGCTGCGGGCGGCGTTCGCCGCGCCCTTGGCGGCGTTCGCGGCCTTGCGGGCCGCCGCTGCGGACTTCCGCACGTCGTCCTTGGCGGCCGCAGCCTCCGCGACGGCCTTCTCGGCGGCTGCCTTGGCCTTCGCGGCGGCGGTCTCCGCCCGCGCGGAGGCCTCGACGGCCATGTCGGTCTCGGCCTGGGCGCGCTTGCCCTCCCGTTCGACGACCGCGACGAGTTCCTCGATGGTCGCCGACTCCTGGTCGCGGGCGCGCGCGATGTGCTGGCCGGTGTCGAGGAACCACTCGATGTCCGACGCGGTGCCGTCCAGGGCGCGTTCGGCGTATTTGCGCACCTCGGGCCCGGCGCCGAAGAGCATGGTGGTCACCTCGACCTTGGCGTCCTCGAGGCGGGCGTCGTACTGGCCGTCGATGAGGAACAGCTCCAGCGCCTGCTGGGTGCCGGCGTCCAGGGCGGCGGAGGCCTCCCGCCGGACGGCCTTGCCGCCGGAGGCCATCACGGTGGTGGTGGCCACGCTCAGGTCCTCGTGCAGAGCGGGCTTGAAGTTCTCGTCGATGAAGGCTTCGACGGCCGCGTCACCGCTGTCGAGGGCGGCGCTCGCCTCGCGGCGCAGGCCCTTGCCGGAACGCGCGAGATACCTCAGGACGGCGACCCGGTTGTCCTCGGCGCGGACCTTGGGAAGCGTCTCGGTGAGGAACGTCCGGACGTCGGCGTCGGTTCCGTACAGCGCGTACGCCGCCGCGGCCTTGGTGGCCCGGCCACCCGTCGACCAGGCCTTGACCACCTTCGCGCGTTCGCTGTCCGGCAGGACCAGCGGGTCGGCTGGCGGGTCCTCCGTGGTGGCGGCGCGCGCCGGGGCGGCGAACGGCAGCGGCGCGGCGGCTGCGGCCGTGAGGGCGGCAGCCACGCCGAGGAGCCTTCTGCGGCTCCAGAACATCGTCTGCATAAGGGAGTTGTCCTCGCGTCGTCGATCGGTGGAATAGCAGGGACTGATCACTCGGGGCCGACCATATCAACGCGTGGAATGCTCAAGTCAGGTCAGGTTTCGTGAAATTGGGGCCTTGAGTGCGGCAATGCCGTGACTATTGACACAAAGACATCGGCAGCCAGCGGGGCATACGGCCACTGACGGCTTGTTGCGTCGCGATCAAGCCATCACAGCGTTATGGCCGAATCGCATCGCATAAACCCGCAATGGCCGAAAGTGGTCGCCCACGCAGGGCTCTCACCTGCCCATATGCAACCCGCAAACCTCTGTTCCGCGCCGCGCGGTTGCGTGACGGAGCAAAAGAAGGGCTCTTATGAGCCAATTCGCAGTCGTTACAGGGATCACTACAACCCTCCGCAGGGGTGACACACATCACGACCCATACTCACCGGTTGTCCGATTTCTCTCCGTTTCCTCATTGGACGACTCATCAAGTGCCCGGTTTGATAAGGAGCTTGACCACCGAAAAATGTCGAGTTTCTAGGACTGTGATGAAGCCACGCAGCGCATTCGTGCGCATCCTGGGCGCCGCGGCCACCGCGGGCGCCCTGACATGGGCCGTGCTCGCCGGAGGCGGCGCGACGGCCGGCCCCGCGGCCGGCTCGGACATCGGCAGCGTGACGGTCGCCGAGGCAGCGCCCGGCTACGCGGTCGAGGACTACAACTACCCGGACGCGGACAAGATCCTGGCCGAGCAGGACATCGTCCTGAAGCGCGGCGACGGCCACATCGTGCTCGCCGACTGCGCCGCCGGGACCGACCTCCTGAAGTTCCTCGCACGCGGTCACGCGGACGTGTGCTTCGAGGTCACCGCCGACGAGGGCTGGCTGACCCTCGAACTGCCCGCGGTGCACGGCGTGCGGACCGACGACTCCGCCAACACCCATCTGGAGATGACCGCGGAAGGCGACCGGGTCGAATACGACATCCCCGCCTCCACGTGGAAGGGCGTCGGCGAGTCCGTCGACGGTCGCGAGCACCTCCTGGTCGAGATCCGCGTCTCCAACTAGCCCGCGCCACCCCGCGATCGAGGAACACTTCTACATGCCAACCACCAGACACTCCCGCCTCGCCGCGCTCGGCGCCGCGCTGGCCGCAGGGACACTCACCCTGACCGCGGCGCCCGCCCTCGCCATCACCGGCGGCACACCGGTCGCCGGCGCCGACACCACCCACGCCTACACCGCGCAGATCACCATCGGCGCCCACGACCGCGGCTGCTCCGCCGTCCTCGTGGACCGCGAATGGCTGCTCACCGCGGCCAGCTGCTTCGCCGAGGACCCGACCGCCTCGCTCGCCGTCCCGGCCGGCGTCCCGCGGAAGACCACTACGGCCGTCATCGGCCGGTCCGACCTCGGCGGCACCCAGGGCGCCGAACGCCGCATCGTCGAACTCGTGCCGCGCACCGACCGCGACGTGGTCCTGGCCCGCCTCAACCGGCCCGTCACCAACGTGGCCCCGGCCGCGCTCGCCACCGCCGCGCCCGCGGCCGGTGCGGAGCTGACCTTCGCCGGATACGGGCGCACGAAGACCGTGTGGGCGCCGCTGAAGCTGCACACGGGCACGTACACCGTGGACGCCGCCGCGGACACCTCGGTGAACGTGACCGGCAAGGACGCCATGGCCGCATGCGCGGGCGACACCGGCGGCCCGGTCCTCTCCGGCGGCAAGCTCGTCGGCCTCAGCAGCCGGTCCGCCCAGGGCGGCTGCCTCGGCATCGACGAGTCCCAGACCTCCACTGCGGGCATCATCGCCCGCGTGGACGACCTGGGGCCCTGGATCGACGCCAAGGCCGGCGCGACCCGGATCACCGACTTCAACGGCGACGGCGCCGAGGACATCGCCATCGGCGACCCGATGGCCACCGTCGGCGGTGACACGACGGCCGGGCTCGTCCGCGTCATATACGGCGGCGGCAAGGGCACCGCCCAGATCGACCAGGACCTCGACTGGGTGCCCGGCGGCGCCGAGGGCGGCGACCACTTCGGCAACCACCTCGCCACCGTCGACTACAACGAGGACGGCTACACCGACCTCGTCGTCAGCGCCTCCGAGGAGAACGTCGGCAGCGTCGTCGACGCCGGCTTCGTCGACATCCTCTACGGAGGGCCCGAGGGTCTCGGCACCGGTGCCAAGAAGGCCACACACTTCGAACAGGGCTCCGGCAGCGGCGACATCGGCGGCTCGGGCCCCGAGAAGGGCGACCGGATGGGCGCCTCGCTCGCCGCCGGCACCACCGCCGAGGGCGAACCGTGGATTCTGATCGGCGCCCCCGGCGAGGCCCTCGGCTCGCTCACCAAGTCCGGCGTCGCCTTCTACGTCCGCGGCGGCACCGACGTCGTCATCCACCAGGACTCCCCCGGCGTCCCCGGCGCAGCCGAGGCCGGTGACGCCTTCGGTTCCTCGGTGGCAGGTGACGAGAACTTCATCGCCATCGGCGCCCCCGGTGACGACATAGGCGGCGACGCGAACGCCGGCAACATGGCCGTCCTCAGCCACAAGCTGGACGCCAACGGACGGCCCACCGTGGTCATGGGACTCGACCAGGACAACGCGAAGATCAGCGGCACCGCCGAAGCCGGCGACAAGTTCGCCGCGGCCCTCGCCCTGGTCGCCTACCGTCCGTCCGGTGCGGCCACCGCCACCGACTCGATCCTCGCGATCGGCGCTCCCGGCGAGGCCCTGTCCGTGGACGGCGGCGCCCAGCGCGCCAATGCCGGCAACGTCATGCTCGTGCACATCAAGGCCGACGGCACCTGGGACTACCAGCACGCGCTCAACCAGGGCAACAGCACCGACGACCGCTCCGGCACCATCGAGACCGGTGACGCCTTCGGCTCGGCCCTGAGCGCGGTCAACACCGCACCCCGTGCGGTCGGTTCCGCCGCCACCCTGAAGATCGCGGTCGGTGTCCCCGGCGAGGACCTCGGAAGCGCCGCCGACGCCGGTGCCATCCAAACCTTCTCGCTGATGGGTTCGGTCGGCGGCAACGACCACTGGGTCGAGGCCGGCGACGGCGACGGCATCCCGGGCTCCCCGGGTGAGGGCGACAAGCTCGGCAGGAGCATCCACTTCACCGCGCGGAACCTGTACGCCGGCATGCCCTACGGGCCCGCCGCCACCGGTTCCCTGCACGTCCTGCCGTTCCCGAACGTGGTACCGGGCGGCACCAGCAGGGCCGCGACCACCTACCAGCCGGGCCAGGGCGGACTGCCCGCCTCCGGCTCCTACTTCGGCTACTCGGTGCGCTGACCGGCCGGAACCGTGGAACGGCGTCCCGGGGACGAACGCGTCCCCGGGGCGCTCCTGGGCCGTCGGAATCCGCACCACCACGTAGCGAGCGAGGTATCGAACTTGATGACATCCAGCAGACGTTCCCGCCTGGCCGCGCTCGGCGCCGCCCTGGCCGCCGGAACCCTCACTCTGAGCACCGCACCCGCCACCGCCCTCACCGGCGGCAGCCCCGTCCCCGACGCGGACACCACCCACGCCTACACCGCCAAGATCACCATCGGCGAACACCACCGCGGCTGCTCCGGCAGCCTGGTGGCGCCGCTGTGGGTCATCACCGCGGCCAGCTGCTTCTCCGCCGACCCCTCCGGTGTCACCGCGGGCAAGCCCGAACAGGCGACCACCGCCACCATCGGCCGCCCCGGTCCGGCCACGGGCACGGGTGCCGTACGGGAGGTGGTCGAGCTCGTACCGCGTGCCGACCGCGACCTCGTCCTCGCCCGGCTCGCCGAGCCCGTGCACGACGTCCGCCCGGTGGCGCTCGCCGACACCCCGCCGGCCGCGGGCGACTCGCTGACCGTGGCGGGCTACGGCCGTACGGACACCGTATGGGCGCCGATGAACCCGCACACGGGCAGCTTCACCGTCGACGCCGCCCCCGCCGGCACCGATCTGAACATCACCGGCCAGGACGGCGCCGCCGTCTGCCCGGGCGACGCCGGCGGACCCGCCGTACGCCTCGTCGACGGCACGCCCGAGCTCGTGGCCGTCAACAGCCGTTCCTGGCAGGGCGGCTGCCTCGGCGTCGAGGAGACCCGCACCGGCGCCGTCAGCAGCCGCACCGACGACATCGCGGGCTGGATCAGGAGCAGGACCGACCCGCCCAGCACCACCGACTTCAACGACGACGGCGCGGACGACATCGGTCTGCTCTACGACTACGGAACCGCCGCAGACGGCCGCAGGCGCACCGGCCTGTGGACGTTCACCAGCACCGGCGGCACCGGCTTCGACAACCCGGTGAAGAAGTGGGACAGCGCCGACTCCGGCCGCAGCTGGACCTGGGCCAGGAGCAAGCCCGTGCACGGGGACTTCAACGGTGACGGCAAGGACGACGTCGCCGTCCTCTACGACAACGGCGAGCAGACCGGCGGCGGAAACCGTTCGGCCCTGTGGACGTTTACCAGCACCGGCGACGACTTCACCGACCCCGTCCGGGTCTGGGACAGCGCCGAGTCCTTCAGCAGCTGGACCTGGGCCGGCAGCAAGCCCATGGCCGGGGACTTCGACGGTGACGGCAGGGACGACATCGCGGTCCTCTACGACTACGGAACCACCGAGGATGGCCGTAGGCGCACCGGCCTGTGGACGTTCACCAGCACCGGTACCGGCTTCGCGAACCCGGTGAAGAAGTGGGACAGCGCCGACTCCGGCCGCAGCTGGACCTGGGCCAGCAGCACACCCATGGCCGGCGACCACAACGGTGACGGCAAGGACGACATCACCGTCCTCTACGACAACGGCAAGCAGTCCGACGGCCGGTACCGCACGGCCCTGTGGCACTTCACCAGCACCGGAAACGACTTCACCGCCCCCGCCCGGGTCTGGGACAGCGCCACGGACACCTCAAGGAGCTGGACCTGGGCCAGCAGCAAGCCCGTGAGCGGCGACTTCAACGGGGACGGCAAGGACGACGTCGCCGTCCTCTACAACAGGGGCGAACAGGACGAGGGCGGCTACCGCACCGCCCTGTGGACCTTCACCAGCACGGGCGACGACTACGCCGGCCCCGTCCCGGTCTGGGACAGCGCCGCGTCCTTCGGCAGCTGGACCTGGGCCAACAGCGCACCCATGGCCGGCGACCACAACGGCGACGGCAAGGACGACATCACCGTCCTGTACGACTACGGCGAACAGGCCGACGGCAAAAACCGCACGGCTCTGTGGAGCTTCACCAGCACCGGGGACGACGTCACCGGGCCGGTCCGGGTCTGGGACAGCGCCGAGGACTTCGGCAGCAGCTGGACCTGGTCCAAGAGCAACCCCGTCTAGGCGGGGCGAACGCACACGGACGGCGGCGGGGGCTTTCGCTTCCCGCCGCCGTCCCGACTGGCCCGACCGGCCCGACTGGCCCGACTGATCCGACTGATCCGACTGGCCCCACCGTCCGTCCCGACTGGCCCCGAACCCGCGCGTCCGCGGAAGGAGCCAGGGGGAGGCGCGGGCCCGAAGAAGTGACAGACGGGACCGGGATGTGACGAAGATCGCCCCGGGGCGAGGGCTTTGCCGGTTCCGATGCCGGTGCTGGTGCCGGTGCTGTCGCTACGGGGCGCCGCGCTGGGCGAGCTGGGCCTGGTAGTACGCGGCGACCGGGCCCAGTTCGGTGAGCCACCGGATCATCTTCTGCTGCTTCTTCGCGTTGACGACGCACTCGTGGAACCAGCCCGCACTGTGCGTGATGCCCACACGGAGGAACACGCCCTGGGCGGTGTAGTGCAGCTGGGCGAGCTGCTGCCAGGGGAAGTCGGCGACCTGGCCGCCGATGTCGAAGGAGACGCCCTCCGCGTCGATGACGACCGCGTTGTTCTTGTCGAAGGCGACGAACTCCGGGGCGGAGAAGGGCGGCTGCGGTGCCGGTTCGGCGCCGTACGCCTGCGGGGTCCGCGCGGGCGGGGCCTGGGGGGCGTACGCGGGAGGTGGCGGGACGTCTCCGGGTGGCGGGCCGAAGCCTGGGGTCGACATGCAGTTCATTGTGCGCGAGCGCCCCGGGCCGGGGCCACCGGGGCGCTCCGTGATGCGGCCTGGGCGTCAGTCGAGGACCGCGAGGGCGTCGATCTCGATGAGCAGGCCCTCGGGGAGGCCCACGTAGACCGTGGTGCGGGCGGAGGCGGGGGCCTTGAGGCCCTGTTCCTCGAAGTACGCGTTGTAGATCGCGTTCATCTCCGCGAAGTGGTCGACGTCCGTGAGGTAGACGCGGATCATCATCACGTCGTCCCAGCTCGCGCCGCCCTCCTCCAGGATCGCCTTGACGTTGGCCAGGGTCTGGAGCGTCTGCTCGCGCAGGCCCGGGCCCGCGGGTGTCGGCGGCCTGCCGTCCTCGTGCGGCAGGAAGCCGACCTGGCCGGCGACCTGGAGGATGTTGCCCTTGCGCACGCCGTGCGAGAACTTCGCGGGCGGGGTGGTGTGGGTGGGCGGGGTGAGCTGGATCTTCTCGGTCATGGTCGGTCCCTTTCGGGTGGGTGTTCTACCGGGTGGGGTTGCCGGGTGGGGCTACGCGGGTCGGGTGAGGCGGGTGCAGGTGCGTGGCCCCCGTACTCGCGGCTGATCGCTTCCGCGGTACGGCGTACGGCGGGGAGCAGCGCGAGGAGTTCCTCGGCCGTGACGACCACGTTGGGCGCGGAGACCGAGAGCGCGGCGACGACCCGCCCGTCCGCGCCCCGTACGGGCGCGGCGACGCAGTTGATGGACTCCTCGTGGCCGCCCAGGTCGCTGGCCCAGCCCTGTTCCCGTACGAGGGCGAGTTCCTTGAGGAAGGCGGCCGCGTCAGGCGTCGAACGGGGCGTGTAGCGGGGGTAGTCGAGCCGTTCGGCGAGTGCGCGGCGCTCGGGTCCGGGGAGATCGGCGAGGAGCAGCTTGGCGACGGCGGCGACCGTGATGGCCACGGGTTTGCCGATCCGGGAGTACATGCGCACCGGATAGCGGCTGTCGACCTTGTCGATGTAGACGACCTCGTGCTCCTCGTACACCGCGAGATGGACCGTGTGCCCGGTCCGCTCGTTGAGTTCCACGAGGTGGGGGTGGGCACTCTCGCGTACGTCGAGGTTCTCGACGGCCTCCTGCGCGAGGGCGAAGAGGCGGGCACCGAGGCGGTAGCGCTGGTCGGGCTGCCGGTGCACCAGACCGTGCTCGTGGAGCGTACGGAGCAGCCGCAGCGCGGTCGACTTGTGCACGTCGAGCCGCGCGGCGACCTGCCCGAGATCGGCGGGGCCCTCGGCGAGCAGCGGAAGGATGCGCAGGGCGCGGTCGACGCTCTGGCTCATGGGGTCGTCCCCGCTTCCGTCGGCCGGGTGGGGGTGGGGACCGCCCCTGCCCCGTCCCCGGCGCCGGTCCAGCCGGGGCTCAGGTGCAGCGCCCGCCAGTCCTCTTCGGGCAGCGCGGCCAGGTGGTCCGCCTGGGCGCGGGACGGCGGATGGGCGGTGTCGCCCGGGTCGGTGAGGGCGGCGGCGGCCCAGAGGTGGGCGTGCCGCAGCCGCGCCTGGGCGGGCAGCCCCCGCAGGGTCGCGGAGAGAAACCCGGCGGCGAAGGCGTCCCCGGCGCCGACGGCGGCGACGACATCGACGGTGGGGGCGGGGACGTACGCCCCAGCGACCGGTTCGGCGGTCGGTCCGGCGGTCGGTCCGGCGGTCGGTCCGGCTCGGTGGAAGACGGTCGCGCCCCGTGCGCCGTGTTTCACCACCAGCGTGCCCGGCTCCGGGAGCGCGGCACGGATCGCCTCCGCGCCGCCGGTGAGGGACCAGGCCGCCTCCGCCTCGTCCTCGCCGACGAAGACGACATCCGCGCCGCGCGCCAGGTCGAGCAGGACGTGCGCGTCGGCGGGCTCGCGCCAGAGGCCCGGGCGGTGGTTCAGGTCGAACGAGACCTGCGGCCGCCCGTCGCGCGGGGCCGTCAGTTCGCGCATCAGGGCGAGGCAGTCGGGTGAGAGGGCGGCGGTGATGCCGGAGAGATGCAGGATACGGGCGTCCACCGCATCCACCCCATCCAAAGCGTCCCTCGCGTCCCTCGCGTCCACCACGTCACCGGCGCCCACCCCGTCACCGGCGTCCACAGCGTCACCGGCGCCCGCCGCATCGGCCGACGTGTCGGTCAACGTATTGGCCGGGGACATCGCGGAGGCCGCGGATCCCTCGCGGTAGTACGCGACTTCGTGACGCGCGCTCGCCCGGTCGGCGGCGGTACGGAAGTAGATGCCGGTCGGGCGGGCCGGATCGCGGTGGACCCCGGACGTGTCCACTCCGCAGGCCGCGATCTCACGGGTCAGATACTCCCCGAAGGCGTCCGCGCCGACCCGGCCGATCCACCGGACCCGGTGGCCCGCGCGGGCGAGGGCGCAGGCCACGTTGGACTCCGCGCCGCCGATGCCGCGCTCGAAGGCGGGTACGTCGGCGAGGCGCCCCGGCCGTGTGGGCCGGAAGGTGACCATGGATTCGCCGAGGCAGGCGACGTCGAAACGCGCGGATCCGCGGGCGGCGCCCGCCGCGGCTCCGGGTCCGGGCCCGTTCTGCTGGTGCACTGGGCTCCTTCTCCCTCCCGCGGGGCGGGCGTTGACCCGCTGTCGGCACGGATGTTAGACAGTGGCGAGCGCAGGGTGCAATGGCCGTTGCGGTATGCGCAACGGGCCGGAAGGAGGCTTCGATGGCAGCCGACAGCATGGATGCGGGCGGCGGACCGGACGCCGCGAAGCCCACACCGGCCTCGCAGGGCACTGCGGGTACACCGGCCACCCCCACCCGCGCCTAATCGACCATCTCCACATACCGAACATAGCTGCCCCCCCAGTCGGCGCAGTCGGCGATCAGGGCCACCTACGGCAAG
>NZ_JBLMKT010000031.1:0-25046 GCF_047779955.1 Streptomyces lothianensis
GAGGCGATCGCGCCCGTCGCAGACGCGTGAGGCGATCGCGCCCGTCGCAGACGCGCCGAAGCGCCTCGCACTTCTGTGCGCCGTTGATGCGCCGTGCCCGGTGGGCATCAACTGGGGGTAGGCAACCGTGCCTTGAGGAGGTTCGTATGGCCGAGTCCCCCACGCCCGACACCCAGATGCCCGCCGACACCGCGGAGCCGGCCCAGGTGACCGCCCTGCCGCTCATCGGCGCCTGCGGCTGCGGCTCGGGCTGCGGCTGCGGCTGCCAGCAGGGGGCTCCCTGCCAGTGCGGCGGCTGAGGCGTTTCCCGTACGAGACGAGGGGTCCCGTTCCGGTGGAACGGGACCCCTCGGTGCGTCAGGCCGCCCCCGTGTCCGCGACCTCGCCTGTGTCCGCGTCCGTATGTGCCCCCGGTCCCAGGTCGCTCCAGGATCGGCCGGGATGCGCGGCCGACCAGGCGTCGAGGAGTGCGCGGGCCTCGGGTTCGGGGGCGGCGAGCCGTAGGCGGGATCCGTCCGGCCGGGCGCCGAAGTCCCGGCCGGTGAAGGCCCGGACGAGGGCCGCGATGTCCGCCGTGGCCGGCGCGTCCACCGCGACATGCAGCGTCGGCAGCCCGGAGGGCTCGAAGAGCGCCAGCTCGTCGAAGACGGCGAAGGTCCTCCCGCCGAGGCTCCGCTCACCGCTCGGCACCCCGTCGTGCACGACGACCTCGCCGAACCTCCGGCCCGAGGTCACGGGCACGCTGACCACCCGTCCGCGCGTGGGACAGAGCCGCCGTACGCGGACGGTCTCCCGCACGCCGTCGGTGTCCAGCCGTACACACGCGGTCCCGAACTCGGCGTCGATCCGGCCCTCGCCGTCCGGCAGCCGCACCCCGAACCCGCGCCAGGCATCGCGCGCGACGGCCCATTCGCGGCGGACGGTCGCGGCGATGCCCAGGTCCCAGTACGCCGGGTCGCCCGCACCGCGCGGCGCCCGCGCGGCGGCCTCGCGCCCCAGCTCGTAGGCCTTCTCCCAGTTCCGCAGGAACTTGTACGCGAGCGCCGCGTCGTACCACCACGACGCGCTCGGCTCCTCGTCCGGATAGTGCGCGAGCACCCGCTCGTACAGCTCGGCGGCCCGCAGCCACTCCCCCGCCTCCCAGGCAGCCTGCGCCCGACCGACGAGCCGCCCCGCCTCCCCCTGCTCCACGTGCCCCGAACCTCCCCTTTGTCTGCCCAGGAGTCTCGCACGGCCGTACGGAACCGGCGCATACCGACCCGGCGTTCGCCGCCTGCCTGCCGCAGACCGTCCATGCCGCCCGCAAGCCGAAAATGCCCCTGAGCCGCGCTGTACGCGCTGCCCAGGGGCATGATCAACAGGGCGTTGCCGCTTGCCCTGATTCTTGACGGCTACTTCTTGCCCTGGGTGTTGCCGGGGATCTTGGTGAGCTGGGTATTTGCTGGTCGGGGGTGGTGGGGTCGGGCGCCTGGTGGTCGTCGTTGGTCGTCATTGGCCATTGGTGAGCGGCCTCGGACGGCCCAGGGACGGCCCAGCTTTGCCCGGTGCGGGGCCTCGCTCGACTGACGGCCGGCACCCTCGTCGCGCTCCGTCTCAGCCTCAGCCGACGAAAGCCCGCCACGACGGCGCCTCAGCCGACCGACCAGGCGCGCGTGTGTCTCGCTGCACCCCCACCGACCTCGGCCACGCTGCCAATGGCGTCGACCAGAGCAAGCTGCGACGGCCTACCCGCGACGACGATGCCGGGAGCCCTCAGCTTGGGAAGCTGCGATCATCCGGAGCCCTTTGATGGGTTGACCTGCGCGAACAGCCAGGTATCTGCCGCGTCGGGCTTGGCTACTTTCACTGTGATTCCCCGCTGTTCCCCGCTCGTTCTGGTGCGCTTGTGGTGCGGTCTCCAGAGGCCGAGCACTTCTGCCGCCCAACGTCGGCCTAGATCATCGTGGCGACGGTGCGGATGGACGGTCGATCATCGATGCCTCTGGGATCAACTCCTGTCATACGGGCTGGGCATCGACTGATCGCACGGTACCGTGACAGGTCGGTCATCGTGCGTTCCGTCTCAAAGGTCCTCTCTGAGTCGGCCTGAATCCGGTCGCTGGCGTCGGCGGTGGCAGTTCCGGGCTGCGATTGGTTGGGGCCCGTGCCGATCATGTATGACCGATGGATGGACGGATGAATATGACAGATGGGCAAGTTCCACAGGGAAGCACCTCTGAGAGAAGTGCTGTGCACCACCGCTGGCTCCGAGCTGTCGAACAGGATATACAGCAGGAATACATGAGGCTCCACGCTGAAGCCCGTTCCGACCCCCAGCGAGCCGGACACGGCGGTGAAGGGACCTGGGCCAGGATACTTAGCGACTGGCTTCCGCCTAGTTATGAGGTGGCGACGAGGAGATACATCATTCCAGAGGAAGGTGACGATGTATTTGAAACTGACCTCATTGTTTTTCGCCCTACATATCCGAGAGCGCTAAGATCACGGGAAGAAGTCCTGGCAAGTGGAGTGGCAGCGGCTTTTAGTGTAAAATTGACCCTCAATAAAGATGGCATTCGAGACGGATTCGAGCGTGCGGCCAGAATTAGCAGAGGGGTCAAGGCGAGACTTGGCAGCCCTCGCGAAGAGATTTCGTCTCCATTCCCTGTAGGGCTCCTCTCTCACTCGCACAGCTGGAAAACAACTTCCCCCGGGCCTCAATTTGGTGTGCAATCTATCTGCAGAGAGATGGATAACCTTTACGCCCAGCACCCTCGGGAAAGCCTAGACCTCCTCTGCGTTGCAAACCTGGGGGTGTGGAGCGTCTCTCGAGTACCCTTCCTCCCGCAAAAATTGGTCCAGCATCTCGGCGCGAACGAGGGCTTTAATCTCTCCCCGGGAGCTGTGATGACGTCCGTTATGCAGTTGGACTCCCAGTCCCCGACGGTTGCTGTTTTCATAGCCTCTCTATACGAACGACTATCACTCACTGACCCAACTCTTCGCCCGCTTGCTGACGGTTTCAAAGCACTCGGAGACGCTGCCGGGGGTGGCGGTATGCCGCGTTTCTGGAGCCTTGAAGAGGTTTTTAGTGACGATGTGCAACTAGCATTGTCGCGGGGAATCGTAAAGGCTGCCGACCCTAATTGGCGCTCCGTTTACTAGACCCAGGGAGAGTGAGACAGGCATGACGCGCCTATAGCATCAGGTAAGTGGGAGCTTGCCTCCCAGGCATTGCTATGTCGCATCTTTCCTGATCTCATTACTACATGAACATCACTTACGCGTTTGGTGTGTGGAAGCAGGAGCCTGGCCAGCCCGGCATGGACATTCGGATTGTCCACGAGATGCCCGAGGGCGAGTTCGACCGACATGTCGACGCTATCAGCGTGTACGAGGCCTTGATTGAAAGGGGGGCTTTTTCGCTGATTCTTAGGAACTACTCGAACCTGCAAGCGATGGTGGACACGTTCGCAAACGTTGAGAGGTATGCTGGTGAGTTTCGGCAAGCGAATCGTGAAGTAGTGAAGCGAGCCCTAATGGCCGAACTCACGAACTGGCTAGCCGCTACTCGCCTATACCTTGAGAATGAGCGAGATTTCATTCTTCGGGAGTTCGGTAAGACGAGCGAGGAAATGTCTGAGTATAAGACCGCGACGTCGTCTGCGTTCGACGGTCACGAAGGCTACCGATTTCTGTATAACTTGCGAGATTACACACAGCACTGTGGAATTCCGCCCGGCCACATGCATGTCTCAGGGACTCGACCTGACAGGAATGTGGTAATAGCTCTCGAAAGATCTCGCCTTCTCACGGCTCGGTTTAATTGGAGTTCCCATGCGAAGGAACTTCTGGAGACCTGGCCTGAGCAGATTCCCCTGATGCCTCTGCTCGACGATGCAATGGAGGGCTATGCCTTCATTGAGGAGCAGATGCTGCGAATTATAATTCGGCGTTGTTTTGTTGTTTCTCCTCTGCTACTGGATACTTTGCGGTCCGGCGATATCGGTGATGGTAATCCCGCTCTTTTTCGAATCTCCGGAGAGGGGGGAGGCGATCAGCCTATTGATTTTTCCATTCGAGCGATGCCGAGCGCCTTCGCGCTGGAGAAAGTCATGTCCGCTTCTGAAGATGCAGACTCTCTCGAATCTCTCCGGGTGCAAGAGCCTATTTCACCTCCTCGGATGCCAACAAGCGGGAAGAGGGCTTCCGCCGTGCTTTCCTCATTTTTTGTAGGCGGGGGCCCGCAGGCAGCTTCTGAAACGATTAATAGGATTTTGCAAGAGGATGGTGACATCGGCCCACTGATCAGTGACCTGATCAATGTTTCGACCGTACTTACAAGTATGTTGAGTCAAATCATGGGAGCCTCTCCGCATGCTCTTCTCGGTAAGTTGGGTGACTCTGATGCTGAGTAAACGAAGGTCGGCGGAGCGGCTTTGGGGTGGCGCTGCTTTGGCGCGAGTGATCATGGCCCCGTAAGCTTGCGGCGCGTCGGGCAGCCTGTGGACCTGCCCGGTAAAGCACGACGTTGGGGCCATGATCTGCGAGGCTCGCGCCAAAGTGGCTCCGTAAAGCCGCGGAGCCGACCGCCCCAGCCACGATGAGCCTTATCTACGTCAGGTGGCTGATCGCTTTGTGCGCGGCACGGGCGCCGGCCGGGCTGGAGCGGGGCGGAGACAGGAGCGCAGGCCCGGCCGGGGGCCGGGCCGCGCACGGGGAGCGGAGCGAGCCGCACTTGAACCAGTAGAGAAAGTTGTAACTCAGTAAGCCTGCTGGGGCTGTCCGGTCCCGGTAGATGCTTGACACTTCGGTCCCAGCTGATGGTTGACGGTGGCCGTGTTCGGCTTGAAGCCGTAGGCGCAGGAAGGCAGTTCGGTGCCTTGACGGTGCGCAAGCGGCAGGAAGATCACCGGGCGGATCGTCCAGGTGATGCGGGTCGTGGTGTGAGTGACGGACACAGTGCAGGGCTCGCAGCGCAACAGGGATCGGCGTGTGTCTATGCGGCCGTCGTACAGCCACTGCCACGCTTGCTCGGATGCTTCCGGGTCGAATGCCGGTGAGATGGTGCGCAGTGCGACGGCTACCCATCGGTCGGCCTGGGGCGCCGAGTAGGCGTCGAACGACGCCCTCAGCTCCGCCCCGCCCTGACCGTAGAGGTCTTCGGTCCAGCACTCGCACCAGTAGCCTCGGCGGGTTTCGTCCTTCAGCACAGGTGGTCTCCCGGTCGGGGGCCGGTGAACAGTTCCGCGGTGACTGTGTAGCCGCCTTCGCTGCCGTGGACGACGACCCGGTGGGCGAGTGCGGTGACCATGCCCAGGCCCCGGCCGTGTTCGGCCTCGTCGTCCTGGTGCTCGGCCTTGGGGGCCGTGCCGGTTCCTCCGCCGTCCGTGACCGACAGGGCGATCACCTGGCGGGTCACTGCGAGGGCCAGGTGGAAGCTGCCGGATTCCATGCCGCTGGCCGTGTGGAGGATCGCGTTCGCGCTCAGCTCGCTCACGATCAGCTCGGCGTCGTCGGCCAGGGGTGATCCGCGCAGGATGTCGCGGGTCCAGCGGCGGGCCCGGCTCACCTCTTCCGGAAATCCTGGGCAAGTGAGTCCCCAGACCCGGGCGGTGCTCGTATACTCGTGCATACAAGTTCCTTCGTGCTGGTAGGCCGCCATGTGCAGCGGGTTCGGGCTAAACGAGTTTCACGCCGTCGTGGGCGCGGATGGCCGGCGGGGATGCGGCGTCCAATGCGTCCAGGACGCGGATCGCGTATGCCTCGTCGGCAAGCTCGGTGACTTCTTCACGGGTGGCCCAGCGCAGTGCGCGGGTCTCGTCGCCGGTGGTCGGTGTGCCGTCGGCCGCCTCGCAGCGGAAGACCAGCGAGACGATCAACCCGGTCATGTTCTTGTAGACACCGGTCAGGGTCGCGGGAAGCGCGATCTTGATGCCGGTCTCTTCGAGGACTTCGCGTTGGAGGGCTTCGGGAAGGGTTTCCTCGCGTTCGAGGACTCCGCCCGGTGGCTCCCACTTGCCGTTGTCACGGCGTTTGATCAAGAGGGCCCGGCCCTGGTCGTCGACGATGACTCCGGCGACGCTCACGGAGTGCGGACGGTCAGTGCTCACGTTCCTCGGCCCTCTCGGCTGGCTAGGCTCTCCACCGTAGCAACAACAATCGCCCACTCGTCTAGATATCTAAAGGAGTACACGTGCCCTCTCTTCCTTCCGGCTTCCTCGGTGATCTCGATCCCACGAGTGATCGTGCGGTCTTTCGGCAGATCGCCGACCAGTTGCGCGAGGCCATCGACCGTGGGCGGTTCAAGGAGGGTGAAAAACTGCCCTCGGAAGCCGAGCTTGTTGACCACTACGGGGTATCCCGGATGACGGTCCGCAACTCCTTCTCGGTCCTCCAGGGCGAAGGGCTCGTGCATGCCGAGCACGGCAAGGGCGTCTTCGTCCGGCCCCGTCCGCCCGTGCGGCGCCTCGCCTCCGACCGGTTCGCCCGGCGTCACCGCGAGCAGGGCAAGGCGGCCTTCATCGTCGAAGCCAACGCCGCCGGCAGTCACCCTCAGGTCGACAGCCTTGAGGTGAAGGAAGAAAAGGCCAGTCAGGACGTCTCGACACGGCTCGGGTCCGTGCGGCGGGTGCTGGCTCGTCGGCGCCGGTATCTGCTCGACGGGCGGCCGGTCGAGTTCGCCACCTCGTATCTCCCGCTCGACATCGCGCGCGGTACGCCGATCGCCGAGCCGAACCCCGGGCCCGGCGGGATCTACGCCCGGCTTGAGGAGCTGGGGCACCGTCTCGACCACTTCGAGGAGGAGATTCGCGCCCGGATGCCTTCGCCGGCCGAGGTGAAGACGCTTCGGCTGGCCTCCGGCGTGCCCGTCATCCACCTGATCCGTACCGCCTTCGACGCCGAGGGGCGGGCCGTGGAGGTCTGTGACACGGTCATGGCGGCGGATGCGTACGTGCTGTCGTATCAGCTTCCGGCGACGTGATGAGGTGATTTGCGGTGGTGCGCGGGGGACGCTTCTCCGACTCGTACACCCCAACAGGCATACTCGTATAGACGAGTGGGCAAGTGGTGTGGCAGGGTGGTCAACGTGAGCCCGGAGATCGGGTTCACAGACCGCATCATGTATAGACGAGTAGATGGGTGAATTGCCTTGCGCACCATTCGTGTTGAGACCTCGGCCGCCACGATCCTGCTGACGGAGGCTCCTGAGCCCAAGGTCCGGGACCGGCAGACGGGCGAGATCGCCAAGGACGCCGTCAGCGGGGAAGCGCTGATGACGATCGGCGTCGTCTACATCGAGGACGGGGAGTCGTCCCTGTTCAAGGTCACCGTGCCGGAAGGCGGTGTGTCCGAGGGGCTGGCCCTGGGGGCGCCGGTCTCGCTGCCGGGGCTGGTCGCCCGGCCGTGGGAGTCGGTGTTCAACGGACAGCAGCGTCACGGCATCGCCTTCCGCGCCGCCGCCGTGACTCCGGCCGCCTTCCCGGCCGCCATGGGGGCCACCGCCTGATGTCCGATCTGGTGACACTTCTGGAGGTGGGTGGTCCTGTCGCCGCGCTCGGTGGCGGGGCCGCCTACACCCGGGCCAAGCACCCTCGGGTGTACTGGCCCACGGTCGGCCTGCCGATATCGACCGCCCGGCTCCTTGGCTCCTACGGCTCGGTCATGGAGGCGTGCGGGCTGACTGTGGCGCCGTCCCGGCTGCGGGTCCTCGCCGTCAAGGCCACCACGCGGCGGGAGGTTCGGCCCGTTCCGCCTCGGCGGGGCATCATCCGGCCCACCTCGACCGGGCTGCGGCTTCGCCTCCGGCTCGCTCCGGGCCAGGAACCGGCGGACGTCGCCGCTTCGGCCGAGCGGCTGCGGCACGCCTGGGGCGTTCACGCCGTGTACGTGACGACGGTCAAGCCGGGCGTGGTCGAACTGCGGCTCGTCGGCTTCGATGTGCTGCGGAACGTGCGGATGCCCCGCAAAGCCACCGCCGAACTCCTCACGGTGCCCGTGGCACTGCGGGAGGACGCGACTCCCTTCGTGCGCGACTACCGCACCATTCCGCACCAACTCACCCTCGGCGCCACGCTGTCGGGCAAGTCCATGTACCTGCGCCACTTGATCACCGGACTCGCCAGGCAACCTGTCGCCCTGGTCGGTATCGACTGCAAGCGCGGTGTTGAGCTGGCGCCGTTCGCCTCCCGGCTCTCCGCCCTCGCCACCGACCCCGACGAAGCCGCCAAGCTGCTGCCCGTGCTCATCAAGGAAATGGAGGACCGCTACGACCTGATCAAGTCCAGGCAGGGCATCGCCCCCGGCACCCCCGACGAGGAGATCACCTCCGACATCTGGGGCCTGCCCGAGCGCGAACGCCCGGTGCCGATCGTGCTGTTCGTCGACGAGGTGGCCGAACTCTTCCTCGTCGCCACCAAGAAGGACGAGGAACGCCGGGACGAGATGGTCACCCAGCTCATCCGGCTCGCCCAGCTCGGCCGCGCTGCCGGGATCTACCTGGAGGTGTGCGGGCAGCGCTTCGGCGCCGAGCTGGGCAAGGGTGCCACCATGCTCCGGGCCCAGCTGACCGGCCGTGTCTGTCACCGCGTCAACGACGAAGCCTCCGCGAAGATGGCCCTCGGCGACCTCGCCCCTGAGGCGGTCTTCGCCGCTTGTGCCATCGCTCCCGAGCTGCCGGGCCTGGCCGTGGCCGGTGACACCTCCGGCGGCTGGTCCCGCATCCGCACGCCACACCTGTCCCTCGGCGCCGCCGCCGAGATCTGCCGGGACTCCGCACACCTGGTGCCCGATCTACCCGCGCTCAAGCCCTTCCGGCCCGACACCCCCGTGCGGCCCGTGGAGTCCTCGGCCCCGGCGGTGCAGCCGCGCCCGGTGACCGACTGACCTTCGCCCACCCCTCACCCCGGTTGGCGTGACCGCCTCGCGCCAACTCCCTACCCCTGCCATGCCTGCATCCGAAAGGAGCCGCATCATGCGCGCCCAACTGGCCCGTGTCGACGCGGTGCTCGTCCAGGCGCTCATCGCCGCCGCGCTGTCCTTCGCCCACCTGCACGACATCGCCTCGGCTGCCGGACAGGACGGCTGGAAGGCGTGGGCCTACCCGGTCTCGGTCGACCTGCTGCTCGTCGCCGCCTGGCGCCGACTGCGCTCCGGTGAGGCGAAAGCGGCCGGATGGTGCTGGTTCGTCACCGCCCTCGCCGCCTCCCTCGGCGCGAACGTCGCCACCGCCGGCCTCCTCGACCTCGACAACGTCCCGGCCTGGCTACGCATCCTCGTCGCAGGCTGGCCCGCCGTCGCCTTCCTCGGCGGAACACTCCTCGCCCACACCACCCCCGCCACAACCGACGAAGACCACAAGGGCCCCGAGGACACAGACGACACCGGGGACCAGGAGCACGCGCCCGAACTCGCCCCCGAGGAACCGCCGCCGACACCACCGGCCATCGAGCCACCGCCGCCCGAGCGGGCTGCCGTCCCCGTCCCGGCCGCCCTCGTCGAACACGCCCGCAAAGTCGCCGCCGAACACCACACCCGCACCGGAGTACCGATCGACACCCCGACCCTCCGCGCCCGCCTCGGCGTCCCCGCGCCCATGGCCGAAGCCATCGCCGCCCACCTCTGAGAGGAGATCCCGTGTCCGCCAACCGCCGCTTCCGCAACGTCACCCGCATCGGCCCCGTCCAGGTCGCCACGTCCTACGACGGCCGGGGCCGCGAGAAGCACACCGCCGCCTGCACGGCCCCGCGCTGCGGCTTCTCCGCCGACTACGACAGCCGCGCCGCCGCCGAGCTGGCCGCCCGCACCCACCGCTGCCCCGTCCGCTGATCCCGAAGGGACCCCGTACACCGTGACCGTCAGCCTGCCTCTCGTCGTCGTCCTCGGCCTCTTCGCCTGGGGAGCGGTCAAGTTCCTCGGCGTCCGCACCTGGGTCGTCGTCCTGATCGCCCTCTTCGGCTTCTACCTCTCGCAGACCTTCCTCGCCCCCGCCATCGAGTCCGGCACCCGCTCCGGCGTGGATGTCATAAACGGCTCACATGCCTAGACGAGTAGATAAGGAAAGTTCGACCGTGTTCCTGCCCAAGTACCCCGACAGCCACACCCCGCCGCCCGCACATACCCACACCCCGGCCGATCCGGCGCCCGTACGGCGCTCGCTCCCGGCGGTCTCCATCAGTCCCGGGGTCGTGGCGGCCGTGGTCGTCGGCGGTGTCGTCCTCACCGCGCTCCTGGCCGCCGTCGCCGTCTCGGCCATCTCCGTCGCCATCGCGGCCGTGGTCCTGCGCTCCCTGATCCGCGAGCAGAACCGGCGCTGAACGCGCCCGACACCCGGGGCGGCGCACACGACCAAGCATCCGCCGCCCCGGGGCCATCACTCCTGACCGAGCCAGTCAGAAGGAGAACCGCCATCTTCACCCGCACCACACCGCCCCCGCTCCCGGAACTCGCGAAGCTCGCGGAGCACGGCACCCTGCCCGGTATCCTCCGCCAACTCTCCGGCCTCGGCGGCTGCACCAACCCGATCCGCCTCGACGGCCACCGCACCGAGCACGACGTCGACACCACGACCGGCGAGATCGGCCGCGTCCTTCAGCACCTCGACTCCAACGACCTCCCGGCCGGCCAACTCCTCGTCCGCTGCAACAACCGCCGCACGACCCGATGCGCGGCCTGCTCCGAGGTCTACCGCCGCGACACCTTCCACCTGATCACCTCCGGCCTGCGCGGCGGCAAGGGCACCCCCGAACACGTCGCCACCCACCCCCGCGTCTTCGCCACCTTCACCGCCCCGAGCTTCGGCCCGGTCCACAACCGCCCCTCCAGCGGGCGCCCCTGCCGCTGCGGCACCCGCCACGAACAGGACGACGCCGAACTCGGCACCGCACTCGACCCGGACACCTACGACTACGAAGCGGCCGTTCTCTGGAACGCCCACGCCGGTCCCCTCTGGCGACGCTTCTCCACCTACCTGCGCCGGGAAGTCGCCAAGCGCGCGGGCCTGTCACAACGCCGGTTCCGCGACCACGCCCGCGTCTCCTTCGCCAAGGTCGCCGAGTACCAGAAACGCGGCGCCGTCCACTTCCACGCCGTCATCCGCATCGACGGCCCCACCGGCGGCGACACCCCGCCCCCGGCCTGGGCCACCGCCGAACTCCTCACGGACGCCATCGAGACAGCGGCGGCCAAGGTCCGCGTGGACGGCCCGGTCATCGACGGCCGCACCCACACCTTCGCCTTCGGCCGCCAACTCGACGTCCGCACCATCCGCTCCGCCGACTTCAACGACGGCCAGGAGCTGACCGAACGCGCGGTCGCCGCGTACATCGCCAAGTACGCCACCAAGGGCGCCGAGACCGCCACGGGAGCTCTCGACCGGCCGCTGAAGTTCGCCGCCGAACTCGCCCAGCTCGACATCAGCGACCACGCCCGCCGACTCATCCGAACCGCCTGGTTCCTCGGCACACGGAAGGATCTCGAACACCTCCGCCTGCGCGCCTGGGCCCACATGCTCGGCTTCCGCGGCCACTTCTCCACCAAGTCCCGCCGCTACTCCACCACCCTCGGCGCCCTCCGCGACGCCCGCGCCGAATGGCGCCGCGCCCAAGCGGCTGCCGCACTGCCCGAACGCGAGACCAACACGACGTACGTCCTCGCGCACTGGGTCTTCGCCGGAACCGGACTCTCCGACACCGAAGCCTGGCTCGCCGAATCCCTCGCGCCCGCCCCCGGAACAGAAGGAGAGCCGACTCATGGCTAAGCGCCATCTCGCCGTCGTAGAAGCGGCAGCCGAACCGCGTGCTCTGCCTTCGCGGTTCCTGACTCCTCTGGACGTTGCCGAGATCCTGGGCGTGCCGGTCGAGACGGTCTACCAGTGGCGGCGGAAGCGGACGGGGCCGCGTGGCTTCCGGGTTGGCCGGCATCTGCGCTACGACCCCGTAGACGTGCGGGCCTGGGTCGAGTCCCTGATGGAAGGGGCTGCTGCCTGATGGCCGGGCACATCCAAGACCGCTGGTACAGAACGGAGACCGGGCCGGACGGGAAGGCTCGCAGGGTCAAGACGGAGCGGTACGGAACGGGATCCCGTTACCGCGCCCGCTACGTCGGGCCGGACGGTACTGAGAAGTCCAAGAGCTTCCCCGACCGGCAGAAGCGGCTCGCTGATCAGTGGCTGGCGCACACTGAGGCCGACATGGCGCGCGGGCAGTACATCGACCCGCGTGCGGCTCGGATCACCTTCGAGCAGTACGCCGAGAAGTGGGTGACTCACGCGCCGGATCCGAACACCCAGGCGTCGATGGAGTCACAGCTTCGGCTACACGCCTTCCCCTACCTGGGCTCGCGTCCGCTCGGCTCCTTCCAGCCTGCTCACATCCGTGACTGGGTCGGGAAGCTGCAAGAGAACGGTGTCCGGGGTTCGTACGCCCGGACGATCTACTCCAACGTGCGTGCCGCGCTGAGTGCGGCCGTGGACGACGGGCATCTCCCCCGGAATCCGTGTGCTGCCCGCTCGGTCCGGCCGCCGACGGTGGACGTCAAGCGCGTCGCTCCCTGGACGCCGGAACGGGTCTTCGCCGTGCGGACCGCCATGCCTGAGCGGTACCAAGCCATGGTCGACCTGGGTGGCGGCTGCGGGCTCCGCCAGGGGGAGATCCTTGGCGTCGCCGTCGACGCGATCGACTTCGAGTCGGACACGCTTCACGTGGTCCAGCAACTGAAGCTGAGCCGGAGCAAGGCGGTGTTCGCTCCGCCCAAGGGCGGCAAGCTGCGGGATGTGCCGCTTCCTGGGCCGGTCGCTGATGCGCTCCGAGAGCACATGAAGCGGTTCCCCCCGGTCGAGATCACCTTGCCGTGGAAGGTGGCGGACGGGCCTCCGGTCACGAAGCGGCTGATCTTCACCGGTCCGCGCGGCGGTCACGTCTGGCGGACCTCACTCAACGAGGAGGTGTGGAAGCGGGCGCTGGCCTCGGCTGGCGTGATCCCTGAGCGGAAGCCGGGCGAGTCCTACGCCGAGTCCCGCGAGAACGGCATGCACGCGCTCCGGCACTTCTACGCCTCGGTGCTCCTGGACGCTGGCGAGAACATCAAGGCCCTCGCCGAGTACCTGGGTCACTCCGACCCCGGTCTGACCCTCCGCGTGTACGCGCATCTCATGCCGTCCAGCCAGGAGCGCACTCGCAAGGCCGTGGCATCTGTCTTCGATCGCCGCTGAAGAGCTCTGCGTAACGATCAGGAGGGATACGACGCTACTCAAGTCACGCGAACAGTTCGACGAAGACGTTCACGGTTGAGACTAGAGATCTTAAGTTCACACACGGACTCACGAACTTGATTGAATTAGCAGTGCGTGGGAGATTGAGATGCAAGCTCTAGTTAGCTCTGGATAGCTCGCGAAGGTTCTAGAAGACTCTAGAACGACCGAGGACCTGGATCCGGCGGCAACCAGACCCAGGCCCTCTCGCAGTCAACGAGCCCGGTCGCCTATCAGCAGACCGGGCTCGCTGCATGCACAGCTCCCGGTCACGACCGTCCTCGCGCGTGACTCGCTCATCGAGCGAGCTGCATCACGCCGGTAGCGATGGTCACCAGTAGACCGACCCCCGCAAGCCAGACCTGCCACTTCTCGGCACCGGTCCACCTGCGAGGCTTGCTCTTCTCGACACACACCTCTACCACCTCCCTTCTCCTCCAGCCGACCCATCTCTCGGGCCGGGGCCTCGGAACTCACGTGCCCCAACACGGAGTTCAAGGGAGGTTCAGGTAAGGCGGTTGAAAGCATACCGGTAGCGCCGACAGCCACCGGGGTATGCGGGGCACTCCCGGAGGCGGCCCGAATACCTCTGACGGCCCAGAGACGGCCCAGCCCCAGCACAAAGCCCCCGCCCTGCCGAGAAACAGCAGGTCGGGGGCTTGAAAGTGGGCGCTTACTTCTTCTTGCCCTGGTTCTTGACCGCCTCGATGGCGGCCGCCGCCGCGTCCGGGTCCAGGTAGGTGCCGCCCGGCTTCAACGGCTTGAAGGAGGCGTCGAGGTCGTACGCGAGCGGGATGCCGGTCGGGATGTTGAGGCCCGCGATGTCCGCGTCCGAGATGCCGTCCAGGTGCTTGACCAGCGCGCGCAGCGAGTTGCCGTGCGCGGCGACCAGGACCGTGCGGCCGGCCAGGAGGTCGGGGACGATGCCGTCGTACCAGTACGGCAGCATGCGGTGCACGACGTCCTTGAGGCACTCCGTGCGCGGGCGCAGCTCCGGCGGGATGGAGGCGTAGCGCGGGTCGTCGGACTGCGAGAACTCGGTGCCGTCCTCAAGTGCCGGCGGCGGGGTGTCGTACGAGCGGCGCCACAGCATGAACTGCTCCTCGCCGAACTCGGCGAGCGTCTGCGCCTTGTCCTTGCCCTGCAGGGCGCCGTAGTGACGCTCGTTCAGGCGCCAGGAACGGTGGACCGGGATCCAGTGGCGGTCCGCCGACTCGAGCGCGAGCTGCGCGGTGCGGATCGCGCGCTTCTGCAGCGAGGTGTGCACGACATCGGGGAGCAGGCCGGCGTCCTTGAGCAGCTCACCGCCGCGGACCGCCTCCTTCTCGCCCTTCTCGTTGAGATTGACGTCCACCCAGCCGGTGAACAGGTTCTTCGCGTTCCATTCGCTCTCGCCGTGGCGGAGGAGGATCAGCTTGTACGGTGCGTCGGCCATGGCTCCGAGACTAATCGAACCCGCGCGCCCCTCGCGCGCCAGCCCTGAGGTGGGGTGCGGGCGGCCGATTGACCGTTCCTGTTAATCCAGTGGCCGTGCGGCACCTCCGGCTCGTAATGTGCGAGCACGCCCAGCGCCACTTACAGGCTCGCCGCTCACAGGCACGCCACGTACAGGCATCCGGTCGGGCGTCACTTCACCAGCCACGTCCGGGGGGATTTCGGTCATGTCAGTCGCGAGCATCAAGCAGGCCGCGCGGGAGAGCGTGGCCGGGCTGCCGCGGGAGTTCTGGTGGCTGTGGACCAGCACCCTGATCAACCGGCTCGGGGCCTTCGTCGCCACGTTCATGGCGCTGTACCTGACCCTCGACCGCGGCTACTCGGCCTCGTACGCCGGTCTCGTGGCCGCGCTGCACGGGCTCGGCGGCGTCCTCGGCACCCTGGGCGCCGGGGTCATGACCGACCGGCTC
This sequence comes from Streptomyces lothianensis, assembly GCF_047779955.1. Taxonomy (NCBI): domain Bacteria; kingdom Bacillati; phylum Actinomycetota; class Actinomycetes; order Kitasatosporales; family Streptomycetaceae; genus Streptomyces; species Streptomyces lothianensis. The sequence continues at coordinate 15,133 of NZ_JBLMKT010000031.1, forward strand.
GGGCGGCGGCCCACGATGTTCCTCGCGCAGGGCGCCACGGCGGTCAGTGTCGCGGTGCTCGGGTTCATGACGCATCCCGTGGCCATCGCGGTCGTCGCCGGGCTCGTGGGCATCGCCTCGAACGCGTCCAGGCCCGCCGTGCAGGCGATGATGGCGGACATCGTGCGGCCCGAGGACCGGGTGCGGGCGTTCGCGCTCAACTACTGGGCGATCAACCTCGGCTTCGCCCTCTCGTCGATGGCGGCGGGGATCGTCGCGCAGTACAGCTACCTCGCCGGGTTCCTGGGGGAGGCCGCGCTGACGATGACCTGCGCCGTGCTCGTCTTCCTGAAGCTGCCGGAGTCACGGCCCGGGAAGGCCGTCGGGGCGGAGCGGGCCGCCACTGCCGAACCGCAGGTCTCCATGGGGACGGTCCTCAAGGACGGGCGGTTCATGGGGGTCGTCGGGCTGTCCTTCCTCATCTCACTGATCTTTACGCAGAGTTACGTGGGTCTGCCGGTCGCCATGGGCGCCGCGGGGTTCAGCCCTTCGGACTTCGGCATGGTGATCGCCGTCAACGGGGTGCTGATCGTGGCACTGCAGATCCCGGTGACGCGGTTCATCGAACACCGCGATCCGCAGAAGCTGCTCGTCATCTCGGCGCTGCTCGCCGGGTACGGCTTCGGTCTGACGGCCTTCGCCGGGTCGATCGCGGTGTACGCGCTGACGGTGGTCATCTGGACGCTCGCCGAGATCATCAACGCGCCCACGCAGATGAGCCTCGTGGTGCGACTCTCACCGGTGCACGCGCGGGGGCGGTACCAGGGCATGTACTCGATGTCCTGGTCCGTGGCGGCGCTCGCCGCGCCGCTCATGGCCGGGTTCGTGATCGACCGGTTCGGGGCGGAGTGGCTGTGGGGGGCGACGGCGGTGGTCGGGTCGGTGGCGGCGGGCGGGTACTGGCTGCTGATGCGGAACCTTCCGCGGGAGGCGGAGGCTCCGCAGCCGGTGGTCGAGGTGGCGGCGGTGGCCGCGGTGACCGAGGGCACGCCGGTGGAGGGGGCCGAGGCCAAGGCCACCGCGTGAGTGGCACCCCTCACCTGGGTGCCGGTGAGGCTACGTCGACGCCGGCCTCGTAAGGTGCGCGAACGCGTCCAGGTTGCGGGTGGATTCGCCGCGTGAGACGCGCCATTCGTACTCGCGGCGGATCGCCGAGGCGAAACCGAGTTCGAGGAGGGTGTTGAAGGAGCCGTCCGCCTCCTCCAGGACGACGCCGAGGAGGCGGTCCACCTCGTCCGGGGTGACGGCGGCGAGCGGCAGCTTGCCCGCGAGATAGATGTCGCCGAGCTGGTCGATCGCGTAACCCACCCCGTACAGCCGCAGATTGCGTTCGAGCAGCCAGCGGTGCACCCCGGTCTCGTTCTCGTCGGGATGGCGGATCACGAACGCGTTGAGCGAGAGCGCATGGCGGCCCAGCCGCAGCGAGAGCGTGGTGGAGAGCTTGCGGGTGCCGGGCAGCTGGACGACGTACGCGTCCGGCTCGGGGGACTCCCAGTTCAGCCCGGCGTCCTTCAGTGCCTGTTCGAGGACCTGTCGCGCGTCAGCCATGGTGCGAGCGTACGCGACGGCGCTGTTCGTACAGCGCTGCCGAGTACACGTCCGCCGTGGCCGATGCGGCGGTGTCCCAGCCGAAGGCGCGGGCGTGCCGGGCGGCCGCCGCGCCCATCTTCTCGACGAGATGCGGCTCGTCGGCGAAGTGCTCCAGTTTCCGCGCGTACGCCGCCGGATCATGCCCCTCGACGAGGAAGCCGCTGACCTCGTCGCGTACCGCCACGGGCAGTCCGCCGACGGACGCGGCGATCACCGGCGTGCCGGCCGCCTCCGCCTCGATCGCGACGAGCCCGAAGGACTCGCTGTACGAGGGCATCACCAGGACGGACGCGGCGCGGAACCAGTCGGCGAGCTGTTCCTGCCCGACCGGAGGCCGGAACCGTACGACATCACTGATCCCCAGCTTCGCGGCCAGCTTCTGCAGCCCCTCGGGCTTGGCGAGCCCGCTGCCGGAGGGGCCGCCGACCACCGGCACGACCAGGCGGCCGCGCAGCTCGGGGCGACGGCCGAGGAGGATGTGCACGGCGCGCAGCAGGACGTCGGGCGCCTTCAGGGGCTGGATCCGGCCCGCGAACAGCGGGATCAGGGCGTCCTGCGGCAGACCCAGGCGGCGGCGGGCGGCGGCGCGGCCGTCGGCGGGTCGGAAGCGGTCGAGGTTCACGCCCGGGTGGACGACGGCGACCTTGGCGGGATCGGCCTCGTAATGCCGTACGAGCTCGCCCGCCTCCTCGTCCGTATTGGCGATGAGGCGGTCCGCGGCCTCCACGATCTGCGTCTCGCCGATCACGCGGGCGGCGGGCTCGGGGGTGTCGCCCTCGGCGAGCGCCGCGTTCTTGACCTTGGCCATGGTGTGCATGGCGTGCACGAGCGGGACGCCCCAGCGTTCGGCGGCGAGCCAGCCGACGTGGCCGCTCAGCCAGTAGTGCGAGTGCACCAGGTCGTAGTGGCCGGGGCGGTGGCCGGCCCAGGCGCGCATCACACCGTGCGTGAAGGCGCAGAGCTGGGCGGGCAGCTCCTCCTTCGCGAGGCCCTCGTACGGGCCCGCGTCCACATGCCGTACGAGGACACCCGGCGCGAGCTCGACCTTCGGCGGGAGCTGACCGGTCGTGGCCCGCGTGAAGATCTCGACCTCGATGTCGATCTCGGCGAGGCGCTTGGCGAGCTCGACGATGTACACGTTCATGCCGCCCGCGTCGCCCTTGCCGGGCTGGTGCAGGGGTGAGGTGTGCACGCTGAGCATCGCGATGCGGCGGGGTCTGCGGTGCCCGCCGGCCAGCCGGAGGAGGGGCGGGGCGGACAGCCGCGAAGGGGTGGAGGCGAACCGTCCGCCGAGCCTGCTCACGTATTGGCTCACGCGCGCGGCCTCCTTGTGACGACGAGGACATGTCTGAGGAAGGAGCACGCGGGCTCCTTCACCCGCGAAACGCCTGGGCCGCCGCCCGTATTCCACGGCGCCGCGGCCCGCGGGGGCCCGCCCGCACCACGCCCCACCCCCGGCGATACTGGACCCATGCCCCGCACCCCCTCCCGCCCCCTGGGAACCGTGACCCGCGGGACCACCAACCCCAATCGCCTCCGCCGCATGGACCGCTGGATCGCCGACCGCCACGGCCGGGCCCTGCGCAGCCACCCCTCCACCCCCCTCGCCGTCGACCTCGGCTACGGCGCCGCCCCTTGGACGGCCGTGGAGCTCCTCCGCCGCCTGCGCACGGCCGCCCCCGCCGTCCGGGTCACCGGCATCGAGATCGACCCGGCCCGCGTCGCCGCCGCGAAACCGTACGAGGAGGAGGGGCTCACGTTCCGTCGCGGCGGCTTCGAGGTCCCCACCTCCGAGCCGCCCACGCTGATCCGCGCGGCGAACGTCCTGCGCCAGTACGACGAGGACGAGGTCACCGAGGCCTGGCACCGCCTGTGCAGCCGTCTCGCCCCGGACGGCCTCCTCGTCGAGGGCACCTGTGACGAGATCGGCCGCCGCCACGTCTGGGTGGCGCTCGGCCCGGAGGGCCCCCGCACGGTGACGTTCGCGACCCGTCTCGCCTCCCTGGACCGCCCCTCCGACCTGGCCGAACGACTCCCGAAGGCGCTGATCCACCGGAACGTACCGGGCGAACCGATCCATACCTTCCTGCTCGACTTCGACCGCGCCTGGGCGGCCGCCGCGCCTTACGCCTCGTACGGCGCACGGCAGCGGTGGATCCGGACGGTGCGCGAACTGCGCACGGACTGGCCGGTGGTGGACGGGAGTTCGCGCTGGCGCCAGGGCGAAGTGACGGTGGCCTGGGAGGCGTTGGCGCCGCGGGGGTGAGGCGGTACCACAGGGCGGAGGCAGGTGGCGCCTGCTGCAGGTGCCACAGGGCAGAGGCAAGTGGCGCCTGCTGCGGGCGGGAACGCAAAGGGCCCGTCGTTCGTCTGATGTCCGTGCCCGCCAGTCGGGCCTCTGTCGCATTCGGCGGGGACATGGCACCATCCCGGAAGCCACCGAATGTTACTGACGCATCATCACATCAGGGGGAATGGGCGTGACCCGCAGGCGAACCTCGACCATCGCGGCCGTGGCGCTGGTCTGCGCCCTGGGCCTGCTCAGCGCGCCCAGCCAGGCGGCCGCCGCGCCCGCCGCATCCTCCGGCCCAGCGCTCTCCGGCCTCTCCGGTCTCTCCGGTCTCTCCGGCCTCTCCTCCGCACCCTCCGGCCTGCTCGCCACACCCCCCGCCAGACCGGACATACCGCAACCGCAGCCCGGGCCCGGCAGCCTCGAAGATGTGCGCGAGCAGCTCGACGCCCTCTACCACGAGGCGGCCGTCGCCACGGACGCGTACAACGCCGCGGAGGAGAAGGCCGCGAAGCAGTCCGAGCAGATCGTGAAACTCGCCAACAAGATCCAGAAGCTGCAGGACAGACGGGACGAGCTGAAGGCCCGCGCGGGCGCGGCCGCCCGAGCGCAGTACCGCAGCGGCGGAGTGCCGCCGCAGGCACAGCTCGTGCTGAGCGACAACCCGCAGGAATTCCTCGAAGGCGCCCAGCGCGTGCGCCAGGGCCAGCATGCGACCACCAACCTCGCCGAGGAACTTGCCACCACCCAGACGGACTTGCAGCTCTACGCCAAGGACGCCGGCGTCTACTGGAAGGAGCTCGACAAGCACCGCACCCAGCAGGCCAAGCGGAAGAAGAAGATCGAGGCGAAGATCAAGGCCGCCGAGAAGCTGGAGAAGCAGCTCGCAAAGGAGGAGCGGGAGCGGCTGCGCAGGATGGAGCAGGCCGCCGCGCTGGAGTCCCAGACCGCCTGGCTGAGCACCGGCATACTCGAGACGATCAGGAGCGAGGCCTCCCCGCAGGGCAGGGAGGCCGTGGACTTCGCGACGGCCCAGATAGGCAAGCCGTACGTATGGGGCGCCGAGGGGCCGTCCTCGTACGACTGCTCGGGGCTGACCTCCCAGGCCTGGGCGGCGGCCGGGCGCGCGATACCGCGCACCTCGCAGGAGCAGTGGCGCCTGTTGCCGCGCGTCAAGGTGAAGGACATGCGGCCGGGCGACCTCATCATCTACAAGGCGGACGCGAGTCACGTCGGCATGTACATCGGCGAGGGCGCGATGGTGCACGCCCCGCGGCCCGGGCGGAATGTCACGGTGGCGGGCGCCGGTTCGATGCCGATCCTCGGGGTCGTACGGCCGGACAAGTAGGCCTCGCGCGACCGCGCTCAGGTGACCGCGCCCAGGTGACCGCACTCACGTGACCTGAGCCACCCGGGCAACCCGCGGTGCGTGATGTTCGTCATCCCTGCCGGGGGCTCCGCGTGCCCAATTACGGGACGGGAAGCGGCATATGCCCCCGGCTCTTTGTTGATCGCCATTCCAATGCGGTGCCGGCTACCGCTATGGTCCCCGTCGGCGGAACGTCGTTTCGACTGGGTGTCGTCCCGCCGCGCCCTCGGGGGGAGGGAAGGAAACAGGAGGATGCCCGTACCCATACCGCGGCAGAGAGCAGTCCCGGCCGCGGCAAGTGGTCAGGCCGGAGGTCCGCACCCGGACTCCCCGACCGCACCGGCGCGCACGCCCGGCGCGGATGCCCTGCCGGCCCGCACCGGCGCCGTCGCGTACGACAGCGGCGGACTGACCCTGCTCGTGATCGAGGACGATCCGGCCACGGCACTGAGCGTGCCCGCGCTGCTCGACGCGGCGGGCAAGCCCATCAAGGTGCGCACCGCCCGCAACCTCACCGAGGCCGAGCGGCTGCTCACCGACGACGTGCACTGCATCCTGCTCGACCTCTCCCTGCCCGCCCCCGGCCGCAGCACCGCCCTGGACGCGGCGGAGGCCGACGACGAGCTGGGCACGCTCAAGTACGTCCTGCGGCTCGCACCCCGCCACGCCGTACTCGCGCTCACCGCGAGCGACGACAGCGAGCGGGCCACCGAGGCGGTACGGGTCGGCGCGCAGGACTACCTGTTCCGCGACGAGCTCGACAGCCGCGTCCTGACCCGCGCGATCCGCTACGCCGTGGAACGCAAACGCGCCGACATGGCCCAGCACCAGCTCACCGAGTCCCGGCTGCGCGCCCAGGAGAACGCCCGCCTGGAGCGCGGCCTGCTGCCCACCCCGCTGCTCGACGGCGCCCCGTTGCGCTTCGCCGCCCGCTACCGGCCCGGCCGCTCCCGCGCGCTGCTCGGCGGCGACTTCTACGACACCGTTCGCACCCCGGACGGCACGGTGCACGCGATGATCGGCGATGTGTGCGGGCACGGGCCCGACGAGGCGGCGCTCGGCGTGGAGCTCCGCATCGCCTGGCGCGCGCTGACCTTCGCGGGCCTGTGCGGCGACGAACTGCTCTCCACGCTCCAGCAGGTCCTGGAACACGAGCGCCCCGACGACGAGATCTTCGCGACGCTCTGCACCGTCGACATCTCCCCCGACGGCCGCCGCGCCGGCCTCTGCCTGGCCGGCCACCCCTCGCCCCTGATCGCCCGCGCCGGCGGCCTCGCCGAGCTCCTCCCGTACGAGAACAGCGGTCCGGCCCTGGGCCTGCTGCCGCGCGCCCGGTGGCCGCGCCAGCAGGTGGAGCTCGGGGGCGCGTGGAGCCTGATGCTCTACACCGACGGCCTGATCGAGGGCCGCGTGGAAGCCGGCAGCAAGCGGCGCCTCGGCCAGGACGGCATGGTCGCGATGATCCGCCGCCAGCTCGCCGAGGGCCTGAGCGGCGACGGCCTGCTCCAGGCGGCGGTCGGCGAGGTCCGCGAACTCAACGGCGGGGAGCTGACGGACGACGTGGCGGTGGTGCTGTTGGAGCGGGAGGCGCGGGGCTGAGGGAGGCGGGGCCGGTTGGTCGGCCTCTGCCGGGGGGCGGCCGCCCCGCAGCCCCTCTGCAGGGGCGCCCTGACGCCCGGCACGCAAACGGCGGACCCATCCCCTTCGGGGCGGATCCGCCGTGAGGTCGTCGATCACTGATGGCTGATCGCTGGTGGCTGACCACTGTCTGCGATGCAGGCCGCCGACTGCCGACCATCGGCCGCCGGGCCTGCCGCCTGCGGGCCGCCGGGCCTGGCGACTGCAGGCCGCCGGGCCTCAGCGGCCGCCGTTGTACGGCCCGTACGGACCGTCGCTGCTGGAGCCGCGCGGGCCGCGGCCGCCGGTGACCTGCTTGAGCGCCGGGCGGACGTCGACGAAGAAGACGATCGTCGCGATCAGGCCCGCGATCTGCAGGAACAGCATCGGCACCACCAGGTTCACCAGAACCACGATGCCGAGAATGATCAGCCAGAAATTCTTGGTCTGCTTGTTGGCGGCGCGATACGCGTCCTCGCGGGCCGTCGCGGCCATCACCAGGGCCACCACGGCGAGCACCAGCATCGCCGTGAAGAGCAGCCACATGAAGCCGCCGAAAGCTGACATCAGCACTTCGTCCACCACCTGTGTGTCGGGCCACTCATTATCCGGGCTACTGCGGCCACCGTACCCCGTACAACGGTCCGGACACCCGCTTCGTGCCCGGACCGTCCGTCACGCACTCCGACGCCCGACGCTCGGCGCCCTGCGCCGCCGGTGCCTCACTCGGCGGACGGCGTGCTCTTCCTGGCCGCGGGCTTGCGCGCGGGGGCCTTCTTGGCGGCTGCCTTCTTGGCGGGCGCGGCCTTGACCTCGGAGGCCTCGCCATCAGCTGCCTTGCCCTCGACGGCCTCGGCCTCCGCGGCCTTGCCCTCCGAGCCCTGGCCCTCCGAGCCCTTGCCCGGGCGGTCGCCCTCCACCTTGACGGCGATCTCCTCGATCTCCTCCGCCGCCTCGCCGCGCCAGGTCTTCACGGCCTGCTCGCCGCGCTCGGCGACCTCGTCGTACTTCTCGCGCGCCTTGACCGCGTACTCGGCGGCGACACCGACTCCGCGCAGCGCCAGGTCCTGGGCGCTCTCGCCCAGCTTCCGCAGATCGGTGTCGAAGCCGCCGATCGCCTCCGCGACCTTGGCCTGCACCACCTCCTGCACCTCCTTGGCACGGGCGGTGGCCTTCTCCTGCACGGCCTTCGGATCGGTGTTGCGTACGGCCTCGAACCGCTCCGGGGCCTCGGCCTGCAGCTTCTCGATCAGCTCGGGCACGCGCCTGGCCTGCTGGACCGCGAGGTCGGCGGTGCCGGCGGCGAAGTAGAGGGGCTTGGGGTCGGTGACGGCCTTGCGGATGTCATCGGTCAGGGCCATGGCGTACGTACCTCCGGTCGTGGTGAGGGTGCCGGCATCAGCCGTCGTCGGCGCGCCGAACCTGGTCGTCGGCACCGCGCTCTGAGTTGTCCGTGCGGCCCGGGGCGCCCGCCCCGCCTTCGGCACTGTCCGCACCTGCGCCTGTGCCTGTGCCTGCGGGAACAGTGCCGTTCTCTTTCCGGAACGACTCGTAGATCTGCAGCAGCACCTGCTTCTGCCGCTCGTTGATCGAGGGATCCGCGAGGATCGCCGCCCTCGTCTCCACCTCGTCGCGCTCGCGCTCGTCGAGGATCCCGGCCTGCACGTACAGCGTCTCGGCGGAGATCCTGAGCGCTTTGGCCAGCTGCTGCAGAATCTCGGCGCTCGGCTTGCGCAGCCCGCGCTCGATCTGACTCAGATACGGATTGGACACCCCGGCGGCATCGGCGAGCTGCCGCAGCGACAACTGCGCCACGCGCCGCTGCTCACGCAGATACTCACCGAGTCCACCGACATTGAGCGATGCCATGCCCCCATGCTGCCCCAGCCCTGCTAACTATTGCAAGCACTCGCTTGCAATAGTGACATGAGCCACTCGCGACGACTGACCACTGGTCAGAAGCCGCGCTCCCCTTCCTCCCGAGCCATGAACCTCTCCCGCGCCCACTCAATGGCCGGCATGTTCTGTGAGGCCCATGCCAGCAGCGCGTCGACGGGCGGCCGGAGCGTCTTGCCGAGGGGTGTGATGCGGTATCTGACCGCCACGGGGCGGGTGGAGACGACCTCGCGCTCGATCACGCCGTTGCGTTCGAGCCGCCGCAGTGTCGCGGTCAGCGACTTCTGCGTGACCTGAGGGATGGCCCGGCGCAGTTCGTTGAAGCGGCACGGGCGTTCGCAGAGCTCGTTGAGGACACCGAGTGACCACTTGTCGAGGATCTGGTCGAGCAGTTCGCGGTGCGGGGCGTCGATGCGGAGTTCGCCGGCGGTATCCATGTCGAAACCTGGTCTCGTTGAAGTGTCCTTCTTCCACTAAGTAGCTTACGTATACCTAGTTCGAGGAGAGAACCATGACTGTTCAGCACTTCACCCCGGAAGGCATGCTGCAGCCGGTCCCGTACCACCACGTCGCCGTGGGCACCGGAACGAAGCACGTCCATGTCAGCGGTCAGGTCGCGCGCCAGGCCGACGGGACCCCGGTCGCACCCGGTGATCTGGCCGGGCAGGTCGCCCAGGCGCTGCGCAACACCGCGGTCGGGCTGGAGGGGGCGGGCGCGTCGTTCGCGGACGTGCTGCGCCTGACCTTCTACGTAACCCGGTGGAGCCCGGAGAAGATCGGCGACCTGATGGCCGGCGTGGAGGCCGTCGCCGAGGGGATCGGCCTCCGGCTGCCCATGCCCCCGGCCTCCCTCATCGGCGTCGAGTACCTCTTCGAGCCGGACGTACTCGTCGAGGTCGAGGCGACCGCACTTCTGGACTGACCCTTCGACGGGGCTCGGGCGGTCTCGTCACGGTCGGGGAGGCGGCCGGGGAGGCGGGTGCCCGGCCCGTTCCGGGCGGCTGCGGACGGTTGCGGGTGCTGCGAGGTGCTTGCTCTTGCTGCGGAACACTGGAGGAGTGACTCCACCCACGCGTAAACGCGCGGGCTTCCTGCGTCGGTGGCTAAGCCGCC